>JAEZXM010000346.1 GCA_023419875.1 Pseudomonadota bacterium
TGGCCAACCTCAGCCTCTGCTGCGCCTACTTCATCGGCATGTCGAAGGCGGTGGAGGACGAGGCCAAGGCCTACTCGAACGTGGAGGTGATCGTCACCAATGCCGACGGCAAGATCGACAAGCTCACCGCCGACGTCGAGGACCTCATCGCCAAGAAGGTGGACGGGGTCGTCCTGAGCGCCGCCTGGATCGAGGCGGCGCCCGCGGCCCTGGAGGCGCTCCAGAAGGCCAACATCCCGGTGGTGATGGTGGACCGGAAGCTGAAGGGCGGCGAGTACACGAGCTGGATCGGCCCGGACAACTACGCCATCGGGCAGGGGATCGGCGATTACCTCGTCAAGGCGCTGGACGGGAAAGGGAAGCTGGCCATCATCCGCGGGGGCCCAGCCGACAACAGCATCGGCCTCGACCGCACGAACGGCGTGAAGAGCAAGATCGAGGGCAGCGGCATCGAGCTCGTCGTCTATCCGGACTGGGGCCAGTGGAGCACCGACGGCGGGAAGAAGGCCATGGAGGACCTCATGGCCGCGAACGCGGACCTGAACGCCGTGTTCTGCGAGAACGACTCGATGTGCCTGGGCGCCAAGTCGGCGATCGCCGACGCCGGGAAGAAGGACAAGATCATCGTCGCCGCCGTGGATGGCCAGAAGGAGGCGCTCAAGGAGATCCTCGACGGCACCAATTACGTGGCCACCGGCCTCAACAACTCCGACCAGATCGGCCGCGCCGGGTTCAACCGGCTCATGGCGATCCTGGCCGGCGGACAGCCTCCCAAGGACTCGGTGCTGCCCTCTCCCATCATCCAGCGGGAGAACGTCGTGAAGTTCTACAACCCGGCCAGCGTGTTCTGACCGCAAGCGAACGCCCGCACCCGCTCGCCCCCCTGACCGCGGGCGAGCGGGTCGCGCGGAGCGCGTTCGCGCCGACCCGCGCGGCGAGCGCGCGCCACGCCCTCACCAGACCGGCGCTCCACCTCGACGCCCGGACGATGGTCGTGATGCCCCGCCCTTGCGGCATCCCGCCCCGATGCACACGACTAGCGAGCCGAAGACGATGGAAACGAGGTCCGCCTTCCTCGCGTGTGCGCGGAAGGAGCGAGCAGGCGCGTGATCCGCCTGCCGTCGTGACCACGCGTGAACCGACACGGTGCGTGAATGCACCCGGGAACGGGCTGCGTTCGGCCGTCGGGGGGGATGAGGAGAACCGCATGTACGTCAGGAAGCCATTCGGATTGCCGGCGGTGAGCGGCGCGATCGTTCTACTCGCCACGCTGCTGTTGCCGGGCGTCGTCCGAGCTCAAGCCGCAGACCCCTCACTCCCAGGGCGCTTCGGGCGCATGTTCCGTCTCCCGCCCTTCGCGCCGCCGAACCCGGCCGTGCGAGCGGCCCTTCGCGAGGTCGGCAGGACGGGCGGGATCCTGGATGCACAGGACAATCTCGCGGCAGGGCCCGTGCAGCTCATCGTCGATCCCGCGCTGAGCGAGGTGAACAGGAACAACCCCACTCACACCGCCGGCACCACCTTCATGGGCCAGTTCCTGGACCACGACATGACCCTCGACACGTTGTCGACGCTCAATCGGCCCACGAACCCGAACACCGTTCCGAACGTGCGCTCGCCCATCTTCGACCTGGACTCGGTCTACGGCAACGGCCCCCAGGGCTCTCCACAGCTCTACGAGACGGACGACCCGGCGAAGCTCCGCGTCGAGAGCGGCGGGCTCTTCGAGGACCTGCCGCGGAACCCGGCCAACAACGTCGCGATCCTCGGCGATCCGCGCAACGACGAGAACCTCATGATCGCCGGCCTGCACGCCGCGTTCCTGCTGTTCCACAACAACGCGGTGGACCTGGTGCGGGAGGAAGACCCATCCCTCTCCGACGACGAGGCCTTCGCCCAGGCGCGCCGGCTCACCACCCACCACTACCAGTGGATGATCCTCCACGAGTTCCTGCCGCTCTTCGTCGGCCAGGAGATGGTGGACGAGATCCTGGCCGGCGGGAGGCGCTTCTACAACCCCAGCAGGGAGCCGTTCATCCCGGTCGAGTTCCAGATGGCCTATCGCATCGGCCACTCGATGGTGCGTCCCTCGTACCGGGCCAATCTCGCCGGCGACAACGGCGGTCCCTTCTTCGGAATGATCTTCGACCCCGCCGGTGAAGGCAGCTCGGATCCCGTCGACCTGCGCGGCTTCGCGCGCGCGCCGCGCCGGTTCATCGGGTGGCAGACGTTCTTCGACTTCGGTGACGGGGAGGTGAGGCCGAACAAGCGGATCGACACCAAGCTCTCCACGCCGCTGTTCAACCTGCCCGCCGGCACCATCGGGGGCGATCCGACCCCGGTGTCCCTCGCCCAGCGCAACCTCCTCCGCCACCTGACCTGGTCGCTGCCGTCCGGCCAGAGCATCGCCAGGGAGATCGGAGCACCGGAGCTCAGTCCTTCCGATCTCTCGGACATCGGGGCGATCCGAGCGTCGTTCGCGACCTCGACGCCGCTCTGGTTCTACGTCCTCCGGGAAGCCGAGGTCACGCAGGACGGCCTGCGGCTCGGCCCGGTCGGCGGACGGATCGTCGGCGAGGTGTTCATCGGCCTGCTCGAGGAGGACCCGGACTCGATCCTGAACGCTCAGCCGGCGTTCCAGCCGACGCTCCCCACGAGCACGGGCAACCCCGAGGACTTCCGCATGATCGACTTCCTCACCTTCGCCGGGGTCGATCCGGAGAGCCGCGGGCAATGACCCCCGAGCCGGGCTGAAGACGAGCGCACGCGCGGACGTCCGGAGGAGCGCCTTCACCACCGCCGCCGAGCGGCGGGCGATGGCGCTCCGCGGGGAGCCCGACCAGCCAGTCGAACGTCTCGGCGAGCATGGCGGGCGCGGGGCTCGTGACGATCCCTCAGTGCATCGCGTGCGGGCCGTCGACGCGTACACCCTGCTCCTCGTGCGTCCGGAGCGCCTCGAGCCGCTTCGCGACGAGCCGCCGCTCGTGCGGCGCGAGCTCGGCATGGTGCGCGATGCGCTCGACCCAACCCGCCGCCTCGAGCAGCGCGTCGCGGCCGTCGCACGGCGGCATCCGCGAAGAGAGTTCCCCGAGCACCTCGATGATCCGGGCGAGCACGCGCGGGTGGTCTGCGGAGAACCGGATCAGCCCGCCGAACCCGTCCTCGACCATGCGGCGGAGCGTGAGGCCTGGGAGGAAGACGGTTCGCCCATCGAGCGGGTACCTGCGCCAGCGCGACCCCTCGCCCCCACGGCCGGCGGCGGCGAGCACCGCGCCGAGCTGGTTCACGGCCGTCACCGCCGTGGTCTCGTCGTTGAGGCTGGGCGAGAGCGCCTTCAGGCCGATGTCGGCGAGCAGCCGCACTCCGTAGAGGACGTCCTGATCCTCCGTCCGCTCCTCCCCGAGCGCGACGGCCTGCTGGAGCGCCGCCGCCTCGCGCCGCTCGAGCGGGCGCGGCGGCCAGAACGCGAGCAGCGGCTGATCCGGGAGCACGAAATCCCCGGCGGCCACGAGCACCTGCGCATGCGAGATGTCCTCCGGGAGCACCGCCGCGAGCCGCGCGCCATCCACGAGCTGGACGAACCCGTGCCGGTCCGCCTGGACCACGGCGTGGGACTCCGGGCGCAGCTCGTGGCCCGGATCGGGCACCGGCTCCCCCTCGTTCCGCCGCAGCTTCGCGAGCGCGTCCATGGTCTGCTGCGCGACCCGGCTGGCCAGGCTCGCCGCCTGGATCGAGCCGCCGAGGTGATGGACGAAGTACGCGAGGAGCCCGAGACAACCCAGGATGAGCACGAGCCCGAGTGCCATCGAGAGCCGCGGGACGAACGGCGACTGGCCGTCACCGACTCCGTGGACCGATCGGAGCACCAGCAGCAGATAGGCGACGGTCCCGATGAAGGCTCCCAGCACGATCTTCGTGACCCTGTCCTCGAGCAAGCGACCGATGAGCCGCGGCGTGTACTGTGCCGTCGCGAGCTGCAGGGTCACGAGCGTGAGCGAGAACGCCACCCCGAGCACCGTCGCGAGCGCACCGGCGCTCGTCGCCAGCAGCTGCTGGGCTCCGGCCGGCGCCGAGTCCAGGACCGTACGAACCCAGCCGAGCCGCGTCTCGCGCACGACTCCCGGCATCGCGTCGATCCCGGGCATGATGAGGCCGAGGGTCAGGCCGGCGATCGTCATCAAGGCCGGTACGAACCAGAGCGCCCGGACGACCTCCGCGACCTGACGCGCGATCCTGGGTGAGTAAGCCGCCAAGGTATTCTCCTGCGCGCGGAGCGGACACGAGCGTGCCGGCCACGCGACCGGCGGGGCGGCCCCTCAGGCGGCCGATTCCTGGGCGCGCGCCGCGTTTCGAGGAATACGAACCATGCGGACGGGGGCGGTGGACCTGCAAGCTCGCGCGGTCTCGCCCAGTCCGCGGCGGCGACCTCTCCACCGCTCGCACCGTCGGACACCGGATGCCTTCCGGGCCGGCCGCGGTGCAGGCGAGCTCGTCGGCGTGCAGGGACGACGTTTGCGGCGCGCAACGCGCTTGCGAACGGCGCCGCTGGCCCGCACCGTGAAAGGAGGACGGCGCAGCTTCTCGCGCGAAGGGGAGAGGACGATGACGACGGCACAGACGGGAACGGGAACGGACGGGTTCGTCGGTCACGCAGGCCCGATGCTCCACACGCACCCCGGCCAGCCGGCGATCGAGGAGGCGGCGCTGCTCGCGTGCATCCGGGCGTGCTTCGACTGCTCGCAGGCGTGCACCGCATGTGCGGACGCCTGCCTCGGAGAGAAGGATCCGCGCGCGCTCGCGCGTTGCATCCGCCTCAACCAGGACTGCGCGAACGTGTGCGAGGCGACGGGGAGGATCCTGACGCGCCAGACCGCGTTCGACCCGCCGATGGCCAACGCGATCCTGCAGGCCTGCGAGGTCGCCTGCCGGATCTGCGCCGAGGAGTGCGAACGGCACGCGCAGATGCACGAGCACTGCCGCGTGTGCGCCGACGCGTGCCGGAGGTGCGAAGAGGCGTGCCAGCGCGTGCTGCCGGCGACCACGCACGCGAACGTCCAATGACGGTCCGCCGGCATGTCGTCCCGGCTTCCGATCGCCTCGCGATGCTCGAGCCAGCTTACGGCTGCGGCACGAACTTCGACTTCTTCCACATCGAAGGCGTCTTGTAGAGGTCGAAGCTCCCATGCCACGGGAACTGGCCGTTGCGCCCGGTGCCGTCGGAGTTGTCGAGGGCGAAGTCGATCCACACCGGCTCTCCCGGAACGGGCGCCGCGAGCCCCAGCTCGGCCAGCGTGAAGCTCGCCTCGGCGAGCCAGCCGCCCGGCACGCTCTTCACCACCACCCGGGCGTCGTTCATGGGCTGATGGCTGAAGTAGTTCCAGGCGAGCGGCGCCTGGGGGTTGTAGCTGATGATCACCTGCACGTCGCCCTCCGAGAGCCTGTCACGCGATCTCGCGTGAGTGCCGAGGAAGAGCTCGACCGCGTCGCCCCGCCAGTTCCTGTCCTTGGGCTGCGTGTTCACGATGGGTGTGGTGTCGGTGACCTCGAACGCCGCATAGACGCGGGACGCGTCCACGAACACGCGGAAGTTGCAGGCGTGCGCGCCATCCGGGCTCGCAGCCCGCCCCACCGGCAACAGCGGCCAGTCGGACAGGTCCCCGTCGATCGATACTGGTGCCTTCCCGATGATCACCGGGAACAGCGCCTTCTTGGGGGTGCTGATGATCTTCCCGAGCGACGCAACCACCGCCGGATCAGGCCCCTCGGGCCTCGCCGGTCCCGCGTCCTGGGTCGAGGCGCACGAAGCCGCCACTCCGAGCATCACCACGGCCGACCACCGTCCGCATCCGATCGCCATGTGGCTTCCCTCCGATGTCGCGGCCGGCCCCCGCAGCGCGCCGGCTCCCACGGCACGCCGATCTTAGAGCATGGGCGAGCGGAGGGACGTTCCAGAACCTGGACCTGCTCGCGCCGCCGTCTTCCCCACGAAATGCCACGACACGGCGCACCTGTTCGCGGGTGGCACGCCCGCCGACAAGGTGGCGCGACTCGCTGCGCGCAAGGCGCGCACGGGCCGACCTGCGCCCGGGCGCCTTCCGGCCGGGGGATCGTCCGGAGCTTCGCCGGTGCGGTCATCGCCCGTCCGGCTCCCGCTCGAGCTGCGCGCGGTAGTCGTGGATCGGCCGGATCTCGAACGTGGTCCCCAGATCCAGGAACCGGTCGAGCGACGCCAGGCGAACGGCCTCCTCCCGGTCGCGCGCCTCCACGAGCATGAAGCCGCCCAGGTGCTCCTTGGTCTCGACGAAGGGGCCGTCGGTGACGGACGTCGCGCCGCCGCGCCGGCGCACGCAGATCGCCGTGTGCGGCTCCTGCAGCGCCTCGGCCGCGACGAGCTTCCCCGCGCGCGCCAGCTCCTCGTCGTGGCGCGCCGAGGCGACGTCGAGCTCGCGCTGCTCGCGAAGCGGCAGCGCCCGCATCCGCTCCGGGTCCATGTACAGGAGGAACAGGTATCTCATGCACGCTCCCTTGCGTCGGACGTCGGCGCCGTTCTGCCATTGGTCGACCGCGAGCGGCGAGGATCGACCAAAGCGAGCGCCCTGCCCCAACAGGGACGAACGGACGAGCCCGGGAGCTCCGCGCTCCGCTTCCACTCACCGACACGGACCACCCGACGATGCGGCGCGGGCCGACGAGCCCCTGTTGCCCCACGCGGCCGACAACTGCTACGACTCGGGCATGCGGAAGCCCGTCGTCGCCCTGGCCGTCGCATGCGTGGTCTCCGGCTGCTCCGGCTGGCTCGACGTCGGCGGCGCACGGCTCGCGTGCAAGGTCACGCACGAGGCCGGCACGTACACGTTGCTGGTTCGCGAGAGCGGCGTCGAGCGTGCGATCGCGAGGACGGCGCCGCTGTCGAAGGAGGAGCGGCAGGCGCTCGCCGGTTACACCTGCGGCCCCGAGGGCCAGGACACGCCCTGCGATCACGCGGCCCACGTGAAGGACCCGAAGACGGGAACGTGGACCGCGTACGCCTACGGGGCCAGGGAAGGCGATCGCGCCCTGCTCGAGGAGCTCTTCCGCGATCTCCCGGTGGTGGTGGGAAGCCGGATCATCGGCAGCGAGACCAATCCATGCCGCCTCGGCCCGGCGGGCTTCCGGGACGACACCGGGGACCAGAAGCCGAGCGCGTTCCTCGATGCGACCTTCGCGATGAGGCTCTCCGACCGGACGTTCGACGTCCCGGGAGACCGTCTCGCCGTTGCGCTCGAGGAAGGCGCGACGCTCGACTGGTTCCGTCCGGGCTCGATGTGGAACCCGGACGCCTCGAGCCCGCGGGACGCCGTGTCGCGCGTCGCGCTCACGGACGCGGCGAAGCTCGTCGCGTGGGCGCTGGGCGTGCTCGGCGGCATCGCCACGATCTGGGGCTGGGTTTCCGGCCTGCGACGCCGGGCGCGCGAGAGGCAGCTCGAGGACGAGGAGCTGTCCGAAATGTCGGCGCGCCACGGGTGAAGGCCCGACCGCGCCGGCGCCTCGCGGCGCACGCCGTGACTAGCCTCTTCGCATGGCACCGCCTCTCCTCGACCGCGTCTTCGGGCTCGAGCGGCGGGGAACGACCGCCGGTCGCGAGGCCCTGGCGGGCGCCACCACCTTCGTGACGATGGCGTACATCCTGTTCGTGAACCCGCAGATCCTCTCTGCGGTCGCGGACCGGACCGGCCACACGCCCTCCCAGGCGGCGCTCCTCACCTCGACCGCGCTGGTGGCGGCGGTGGCCACGCTCGCGATGGGGCTCGTCGCGAACCTCCCGCTGGCGCTGGCGTCGGGGATGGGGCTCAACTCGGTCGTCGCGTACCAGCTCGTCGCGGGCCGCGGGCTCACCTGGCGCGAGGGGATGGGGGTGATCGTCGCCGAGGGGCTGGTCATCACCCTCCTCGTGCTGACGGGGCTGCGCCAGGCCGTGATGCGAGCGGTTCCGGCCTCCCTCAAGCGGGCCATCGGGATCGGCATCGGGCTCCTCCTCGCCTTCATCGGCCTGGTCAACGCCGGGTTCGTGACCCGCCCTTCGGCGGGCCCGGTCCCGGTGCAGCTCGGCGACGGCGGCCTCCACGGCTTTCCGCCGTTCCTCTTCGCCTTCACGCTCCTCCTCACCGGCTGGCTCCTCGCCCGGCGGACGACAGGTGCCCTGCTCCTCGGGATCGCGGCCGCCACGGCGCTGTCCATCCTGGCCCGCCTGGCGGGAGCGCCCGGCCTGCCGCCCGAGGCCGCGGCGCTGCCCGCGAGCCCGATCGCGCTCCCGGACTTCGGCCAGGTCGGACAGTTCGACCTCGGCTTCGTACGCACGGTCGGCTGGATGACGGGCGCGCTCCTCGTGTTCTCGATCATGCTGTCCGACTTCTTCGACTCGGTGGGGACCGTGGTCGCGGTGGGCCGCGAGGCGAAGTACCTGGACGAGCGCGGCGAGGTCCCGCGGCCGGGGCGGGTGCTGCTCGTGGACTCGCTCGCCGCGGCCGCAGGCGGCGCCGCGGGAGCGTCGTCGGCCACGACCTACGTCGAGAGCGCAGCCGGCGCGGCAGCGGGCGGACGCACCGGCCTCGCCTCGGTCGTGACCGCGGCGCTGTTCGCGCTGAGCCTCTTCATCGCGCCGATCGCGCAGGTCGTGCCGCCGCAGGCGACCGGGGCGGTGCTCGTCCTCGTCGGCTTCCTCATGGTCCGCGAGGTGGTCGGGATCCCGTGGGACGACGCCACCGAGGCGATCCCCGCCTTCCTCACGCTGACGCTCATGCCGTTCACGTACTCGATCACGAACGGCATCGGCGCCGGCTTCGTCGCCTACTGCGTCCTCAAGGCGCTGCGGGGGGAAGGCCGCGCGCTGCACCCGCTCCTCATCGGCGCCGCGGCGGCGTTCGTCGTGTACTTCGTGCTGGCGTGAACCGAGGAGGAGGCGCATCGCCGATCTCGATCGGCGGAACCACTGGCGCGAGCTCCAGAACGTGCGTTATGTGACGCACCCCCAGTCGAGTTCCCGCCGAGCCGTGAGTCACGCGCGGGTGGAGATGGCCGCCCCGTCATGCACGTCTTCCTCACCGGCGCCACGGGCCTCATCGGTCGCGCGCTCGTCCACGCGCTCCTCCGCCGTGGCGACTTCGTGACCGCGCTCTCGCGCGCTCCGGACGCGGCCCGCCGGCTGCCCCCGGGCGTACGGCACGTCCAGGGCGATCCCGCCCAGCCCGGCCGGTGGGAGGACGAGCTCGCGCGGACCGACGCCTGCGTCCACCTCGCCGGCGAGCCGATCGCCGCCGGCCGATGGACCGCGGAGCGGCGCCGGCGGATCCGGGCCAGCCGCGTGGATTCGACGCGCCGAATCGCCGAGGTGATCCGCGCCGCCGGTCCGAAGGTGCTCGTCTCCGGGAGCGCCGTCGGGTTCTATGGCGACCGAGGAGACGAGGAGCTCGACGAGGCGGCGGCGCCGGGGACGGGCTTCTTCCCCGAGGTCTGCCGGGAGTGGGAGGCCGCGACCGCGGCGGCGTCGGCCCGCGCGCGGGTGGTGCTCCTCCGGACCGGCATGGTGCTCGCGCGCCACGGCGGGGCGCTGCCGCGGATGGCGCTCCCGTTCCGGCTCTTCGCCGGCGGACCGCTCGCGGGCGGGGACTTCTGGCAGCCGTGGATCCACCTCGCCGACGAGGTCGGGCTCGCCCTCTTCGCGCTCGATGGCGCCGAGGCCGAGGGGCCGCTCAACGCGGTCGCGCCGGGCGCCGCGCGCAACCGGGAGCTCGCGCGCGCGATCGGCGCCGCGCTGCACCGGCCCGCCTTCGTCCCCGCGCCCGGGTTCGCCATCCGCGCAGTTCTCGGCGAGCTCGCATCGGAGGTGCTGCAGAGCCAGCGGGTGGTGCCGCGAAAGGCGCTCGCGCTCGGGTACGGTTTCCGGTTCCCGGAGGTGGGGGCGGCGGTGAAGGATCTGCTCAAGTCCTGAAGCGTGTGCCGAAACGCTCGAGGTATCGATCGAGCTTCAGCTTCCTGCGCGCCCGCTCGGAGGACATGTAGCGGACCGTCCCGAAGATCGGCCGCTCCGGCCCCCAGGGCCGGTCGTACCGCCCGAGGCACCAGAGGATCCCGCTCAGCGAGTTCGGATCGCGGCCGTCGAGCGCCCAGCGATCGTTGAGCGCGAGGAGGGTCTGGAGCGCCTCCTCCGGCGAGGCGGTCCACTCGAGGACGCGCTTCCCCCAGAGCATCCGGAGCGCGTTGTGGATGACCCCCTCCGTCCGGAGCTCGGCCTGGGCCGCGTTCCAGAGCGCGTCGCCCGTGGCGCCGGCGGTGAGCGCGTCGAGCCCGTAGACCGCGGGCCGCGGATCCCGCACGTGCGCCTCGAGCGTCGCGCGCGCCCAGGCGGGGAGCGAGCGGTACTCGCCGTGGTCCGGGCGGACGGCGCAGCTCACGAACCCGAGCTCGCGCCAGGTGACGAGCTGATCGAGAAACGCCTCCGCCGACGGGGAGACGCCCCAGAAGCCGGCGCGCGCACCGCGCGCCTTCGCGTCGAGCCGCTCGGGGTTCCAGCCCTCGACATCGAGCACCGCGCGCACGACCTCGTGGCTCGCGACGTGGCCGAAGTGGAGCCAGGGCGAGAGCCCGCTCGTCGCCTCCGCGTCGGGGTCGGCGTGGGCGTCGGCGTAGCGCGGGAGGCGCCCGCGCAGGAAGTGGCGGAGCCGGGCCTCGGCGGCCGTCGCGCCGCCGGTGCGCGCGCAGGCGCCCACCCCGTGGTCGATCGGAAGC
>JAEZXM010000362.1 GCA_023419875.1 Pseudomonadota bacterium
GCCGCGCGGAGGGTCTCGAGCGCGTAGGACGGATCGGCGCGGTAGCCGTCGAAGAAGTGCTCGGCGTCGTAGATCACCCGGCGCCCCTGCTCGCGGAGGTGGGCGAGGCTCTTCTCGATGATGCGGAGGTTCTCGTCGAGGGTGGTGCGGAGCACGTCGGTGACGTGGAGGGTCCAGGTCTTGCCCACCACCGTGCAGACCGGGGTGCCCGCGGCGAGGAGCGCCTGGATGTTGGCGTCGTCCCCGGGCGCGCCGCCCGCGCGGCAGGTCGAGCCGAACGCGGCGACCTTGGAGTGCTTCCAGGGCAGATCGCGGGCGCGCTCGAAGAACTCGGCGTCCTTGGGGTTCGAGCCCGGCCAGCCGCCCTCGATGAAGGCCATCCCCAGCTCGTCGAGGCGGCGCGCGACCCGGAGCTTGTCCTCGACCGAAAGCGAGATCCCCTCGCGCTGGGTGCCGTCGCGGAGGGTGGTGTCGTAGAGCTGGATCGCGGACATCCGAGTTCTCTCCGAAGCGGCGGCCGGGGCGGTTGCCCTGGGACCGGCCGGCTTTGCGTGGGGCGGGAAGTCTAGGGAGATCATCAATCGAAAGCGAGGCTTTCGTGCCGAGCACGAAGCCTCGCTCGCGAGCGTGCGAAGCGGCGTCCGCGTCCCTTCAGAGCCGTTGCACCGTCAGCCCGCCGTCCACCATCACCACCTGCCCGGTCGAGTACGGGAGCTCCCCCCGCGCCAGCATGGCGACCGCGCGGCCGACGTCCTCGGGCGTGCCCCATCGTTTCTGCGCCGTGAGGCCGTCCTCGATCAGCCGGTCGTACCTCTCGGCCGCGGGCGCGGACATGTCGGTCCGGATGATGCCGGGCCGGACCTCGTACACCGCGATCCCCTCCCCGGCGAGGCGCGCCGCGAAGACGAGGCTCGCCATCGCGAGGCCGGCCTTCGAGACGCAGTACTCGCCGCGGTTGATCGAGGCGACGGTCGCGGAGATCGAGCCGACGAAGACGATCGAGCGTGCCGCGCCCGCCGGAGCCGCACCGCGCAGCATGTATCGCGCCGCCGCCTGCGCGAGGAAGTAGGGGCCGCGCAGGTTGACCCGCAGCACGCGGTCGAAGCTCTCCCGGGTTGCGTCGAGGAGGTCGCGGCGCTCGGCCGGAGCGACGCCGGCGTTGTTCACGAGCAGATCGAGCCGGCCGAACCGGGCGTCCACCGCCTCGACGAGCCGGCGGGGCGCGTCGTCGTCGCCCACGTCCGCCTGCACGTGGAGCGGCTCGGCCCCGAGCGCGCGCAGCCGCGCGAGCGCCGGCTCCGCCTCGGCCGCCGCCCGCACGCCGCAGACGGCCACCGCCCATCCCTCGCGCGCCAGCGCCTCCGCGCACCCGAGCCCGATCCCTCGCGTACCACCCGTGACGAGCGCGACGCGCCGATCCATTCATCCCTCCAGCGGCGGGACGTCCACCCAGCGCCGCGTGCGCGAGGACAGGAGCCCCAGCTCCGCGAGCTGCACGCCCTTCGCGCCCTCGAGCAGCGACCAGGGGAACGGCTCGTCCCGCGCCACGTGCCGGAGGAACCGCTCCCACTGGGCGCGGAACGCGTTCTCGTACGTCCGCTGCTCGGGGACCTTCTGCCAGGAGGCGAAGAAGTCGATCGGCTGCGGGACGTCGGGGTTCCAGACCGGCCGCGGCGTGGCGCCGTACGGCTGGATGAAGCAGTCGCGCAGGCCCGCCACCGCCGACCCCATCGTCCCGTCCACCTGGATCGTGAGCAGGTCGTCGCGGCGGACGCGCACGTCCCACGACGAGTTGAAGTGGGCGACGACCCCGCCCTCCAGCTCGAAGGTGGCGTAGGCGGCGTCGTCGGCGGTGCACGCGTAGGGACGGCCCTGCTCGTCCCAGCGCTCGGGGATGTGCGTCGCGGCGAGGCACGAGACCGCCCGGACCTGTCCGAAGAGGTTGTCGAGCACGTACCGCCAGTGACAAAGCATGTCGACGGCGATGCCGCCGCCCTCCTCCCGCCGGTAGTTCCACGACGGCCGCTGGGCGGGGACGAGGTCGCCCTCGAACACCCAGTAGCCGAACTCGCCGCGCACCGAGAGGATCCGCCCGAAGAAGCCCCGCCCGCGGAGGTCGGCGAGCTTGGCGAGCCCGGGGAGCCAGAGCTTGTCCTGGACGACGCCGTGCTTGACGCCCCGGGCCTGCGCGAGCCGGTACAGCTCGAGCGCGGTCGCCGTGTCCGCCGCGGTCGGCTTCTCGCAGTAGACGTGCTTGCCGGCGGCGATCGCCCGGCGGACGCCGTCCGCCCGCCGGAGCGTGGTCTGCGCGTCGAAGTAGACGGCCATCCCCGGATCGGAGAGCGCCGCGTCGAGGTCCGTCGTCCAGCGCGAGAGCCCGGCGGTCCGGCCCAGCGCCGCGAGCTTCTCCTCGCTCCGTCCGACGAGGAGCGGCTCGGGGACGAGGAGATCGTCCCCCGCGCGTACGCCGCCCTCCCGCACGATCGGCACGATCGAGCGCAGGAGGTGCTGGTTCGTCCCCATCCGCCCGGTGACGCCGTTCAGGATGACGCCGATCGTCCGGACGCTCATCGCCCGTCGCCCTTCCCGCCGGTGCGCTGCGGCCGGGCGCCCGCAGGAAGCGGCGGGGCGCCCTCCCCGGCGCGCGGCAGCGTCCCGTCGAGCTCCTGCCGCCAGTGGGCGACGTCCCCCGCGGGAGCGAAGCAGTAGAGCATCACCATCGGATCGGCGCCGAGGTTCGTGAGCTGGTGGAAGGTCCGCGGCGGGACGTACAGGGCCTGGCCCCCGGTCACGATCCGGCGCTCGTCGCCGACGCACGCCTCGGCCGTGCCGCGGACGATGAAGTAGACCTCCTCCTGATCGTGGTCGTGCCAGGGCACCTGGCCGCCTTCGGGCTCGAGCGTGACGTACCCCAGGCAGAAGCCGCGCGCCTGGATCGGCGAGGCCCCGCCGACGAGGTTCTGCGTCCGCCGCCCCGCGGGATAGGTGCGCCCCTCGATGACCGAGAGATCCGCGACGATCATGGCCCTTCCCTTCGCGTGAAGAACTTCGGGGGAACGCCGCCGCGCAGCAAGCGCTGCACGGTGAGCGCCGCCTCGCGCAGATGGTAGTCGCCCCACATGCTGGACTCGCCGCAGGGCACCCGGCGCCCCGGCGGCACGTGATCCCAGCCGTTCGGCCGGTGGTACACCGAGTGAAGCAGGAGCCCCTGGTGGCGGTCGGAGGTGGAGAGGTACGGCTCCTCGAGCAGCCGGGAGAGCACGGCCAGCCCCGCGTCGTGGTAGCGCCCGCCGGCCGCCTCGCCCCGCGCCCGGAGCCAGGCCCCGAACCGCACCAGGCCCTGACAGGCGATCGCCGCGGCCGAGCTGTCCACCGGCTCGTGATCGTTGAACGGCTCCGCCGGCCTCGAGCGCCAGTCGCCCAGCGCGGCCAGGCCCGGCGCGCCCGTGTCCCAGTACGGGATGCCGTCGGCCGCGGTGTTCGCGAGCCAGAACTCCGAGACCACCTCGAGCGGGCGCCGCACGAGCGCGATGACCGTCGGCTTCCCGCCGAACGGCGCCAGCTCGCCGGCGTCGAGCGCGTCGAGGTACTCGAGCTCCTCCGCGAAGCCGAGGAGCGCCCAGGCGAGGCCGCGGGTCCAGGTGCTGAAGGGCGAGTAGCCCTGCTGCGTGGACGGGCAGCGGTACGTGCCGTCGGTCGGGTTGAAGATCGACTCGTGGGCGACCCGCCCCGGCACGTCGTACGCATCGCGCCGCTCGCCGTAATAGACGGAGAACCGCGCCGTCGCCGCCGCGTGCTGCACGAGGCGTTCGAGGAGCGACACCCGCCGGTCGCCCTCCTCGAGCAGGAGGTGGCCGAGGTCGTGCGCGAGCGCGAGCGCTCGGAGCGAGCGGATCGTGTCCACGAACAGCGAGTGCGGGCCGTTGAACGAGTGGACGAACCCCCCGCCGTCGGCGGTCCGCGTCCAGCGCCGCGCCTGCACCGCCCCGCTCGCCCGCAGGGCGAGCTCGCAGAGGTCGCGCGCACCGCGCTCCTCGGGGATCGTCCCCTCGTTCATCATCCGGAGCACGGCGCCCCAGGTGCTGACGTTGTTGAACCCGTGGTCGTGCACGCCCATGGCCGTGACGTGCGGCGCCATCCGCGTGCGGGTCCGGCTCCAGCCGAGCTCGAGGAACTCCGCCTCGCCGGTGGCGTCGAACTGGAGGAGCTCCGACCCGTACTGAAACCCCTGGGTCCAGTCGGTCCACCCCCGCGAGGTCCACGTCCCGTCGACGGTGAAGACGGGGGAGCCCTTGGCCTCGTCGTAGGTCGCCTCGAGGACCCGGAGCTTGCGCGCGGAGAGCGCCCACATCCCCGAGAGCTGCTCGAGCAAGCGAGGAGCCGGAGGGGCCGAGACCGTGCGCATCGGATCGAGTGTACCCGGCGGATCCGGGAGTTCAAACCCGCGTGCTATCGTCCGGCCATGCCGACCCACGAAGAGCTGGTCTCGCGGAAGGCGGCGCGGATCCAGGAGATGCACCGGATGGACCCGGCGCGCACCGCGCTGCTGGTCATCGACTTCCAGAAGAGCTTCATGGACGAGGCGTCGTCGCTGTACGTTCCCACGTCCTGGGACATTCTCCCGTCGGTGAAGGGCCTCGTCGACCACTGCCGGCGCGCGAAGGTGCCGGTCGTCTTCACCGAGTTCACCGCGTTCCCCCAGATCCCGAACCTCCGCAAGGACCCCTTCGGCCCCGAGCACCTCGAGCCCGCGCCGGGACAGCCCACCGGATGGGGCCTGCCCTCGGGGAACTCCATGGTCGGCGTGCGCGGGCCGGAGTCGCCCGACACGATCGACGAGCTGAAACCGCTCCCTGGTGAGGTGGTGATCCGCGCACCCGGCCTCGACAAGTTCTACGGCACGCCCCTCGACCTGGTGCTCCGGTCGCGCGACGTCCGTTACCTCATCGTCACCGGCATGCTGACGGACCTCTGCGTCGCGGCGACCGTCTACGCCGCCACCACCCGCGAGTACCGGGTCACGGTGGTCAGGGACGGCATCACCACCCTCTGGCCGGAGATCCAGAAGGCCATGCTCGACGTCTTCGGACGGAAGCTGGCGCGGCTCCTGACCGCCGCCGAGGCCGAGGCCGAGCTGTCCAGCCGCTGAACCGGCGAGGAGGATCCGCGTGTCGCTCACCATCCGTCCGAAGGCCGGCTGCCGCTTCGATCTCGTGGCGCTCGGCGAGGTGATGCTGCGCCTCGACCCCGGCGACGGCCGCGTCTCCACCGCGCGGAGCTTCCAGGCCTGGGAAGGCGGCGGCGAGTACAACGTCGCCCGGGGCCTCAAGCGCTGCTTCGGCCTCGACGCCGCGATCGTCACCGCGCTCGCCGACAACCCGATCGGCCGGCTCGTGCAGGACCTCGTCTACCAGGGGGGCGTGGACCAGTCGTACCTGCGCTGGGTGCCGTACGACGGCGTCGGCCGGACGGTGCGGAACGGCCTCAACTTCACCGAGCGCGGGTTCGGGCTCCGGGGCGCAGTGGGCTGCTCCGACCGGGGGCACACCGCCGTCGCGGCGATGCGGCCGGGAGAGGTGGACTGGGAGCGGATCTTCGCGGCGGACGGGGCGCGCTGGTTCCACACCGGCGGCATCTTCGCCGCGCTGTCGGAGACGACCGCCGCGGTCGCCGAGGAGGCGATGGTCGCGGCCCGGCGGAGCGGCGTCGTCGTCTCCTACGACCTCAACTACCGCGAGTCCCTGTGGAAGGGCATCGGTGGACCGGCCCGCGCCCGCGAGGTGAACCGCGCCCTCGTCCGCCACGTGGACGTGCTCCTCGGGAACGAGGAGGACCTCGGCGCCGCGCTCGGCTTCGAGGCGGAGCAGGCGGCGCCGGGCTTCGCCCGGCTCGACGCGGCGGCGTACGAGAAGACCATCGCCGCCGTGGTGGCCGCATTTCCGCGGCTCTCGGTCGTCGCGACCACGCTGCGGGCGGCGCACACCGCGACCCGGAACGACTGGGGGGCGCTCTGCTGGGCGGACGGCGTCTTCCACCGCGCTCCCGACCGCCTCGACCTCGAGATCCACGACCGCGTGGGCGGGGGCGACTCGTTCGCCTCCGGGCTCGTCTACGGTCTCCTCGCCGGCCGCGGCCCGAGGTGGGCGGTGGAGTGCGGCGCCGCCCACGGCGCGCTCGCAATGACCACCCCCGGAGACACGAGCATGGCGACGCTCGCCGAGGTCGAGCGCGTCATGGCGGGGGCTGGCGCGCGGATCGCGCGTTGACCGCGCCTGCGCCGCGCCCTTCCACGATCCTCACTTCTTCCCGAGCGCGTCGAGCTCCGGCACCGATCTCGGCGGCAAAAGGACGTGGGGTGGGACCGGCTCGCCGCGCAGCGCCGTGACGACGAGCTCCATCCCCGCCCCGCCGGTGGGAGGCTTCACCACGGTGGCGGCGAGCTGCCCCTCGCGCACCAGCCGCTGGCCACCGTCGGGGAGGCCATCACAACCCGTGAACGGCCCCTCCCAGTCCGGACGGTGGTTCCGCACCGCGTTCCGGGCCCCCAGCGCCATCTCGTCGTTCTGGGCGCACACCACCTCGAAGCGCGCCTCGCGGTTCTCGCCGAGCCAGGAGGAGACCGCCCACTCTGCGCCCTCGGTGGTCCAGTCGGCCGAGACCGCGTGGGCGAATTGGACCTTGGAGCCCTTCAGCTCCTGATCGGCCATGCGCCGCCGCAGCATGGTGGCCGCGGACGCGCTCGGTCCCTCGACCAGGAGCACCCGACCGCCGCGCGGAAGGAGCGCCTTGAGCTGGCGTCCCTGGATCCGGCCGATCTCCAGGTCGTCCACGGAGGCGGAGCTGACCAGCATGCCCGGGAAGTCGCGGCGCAGGGTCTCGAGGTAGGGGGCGCGGGCGGAGACCAGCACCCAGCCGGCCCGGGCGGCGAGGGCGCTCCGGGCGATCTTCTCGAAGCCGACCGTTGCCACCGCCTCGACCAGGAACGCCGCCGGTCGCTCGGGCGGCGGACGCTTCAGGTACTCCTCGATCTGCGCGATCTGCCGGGCCGGGTCGTTCTCGACGTAGACCACCTCGACGGCGAGGCCGGCACGGCCCGCCACCCCGCGGGCCTCGACCTCCTGCTGCTTCTGGAACTCCTGTCTCGACGTGAGGAGCGAGAGCACCACCAGCTTGCGGTCCGACATGGATCCTCCGCGCGAACGGCGGGGCCCATGCTACGCACCGCGCCCCGCATCCGTCGAGGGCGGAGCCGTTCTTTGCGTGAAACCGCTTTCCTGCACCGCGGGTGCGACACCGGTCCCTGTTGGCGCCCGCCGCCTCACTCCGGCTTCGACTCGTAGCGGACGTTCACCTGGGCGCCCGTGCCGCCGTCGTTCGAGATCGCCACCACGTTCACCTCGCGATGCTCGGCCTTCGACGAGGCGGTCAGGATGCCGGCGCCCCCGCCCTCCGCCCCCGTCGCGCTCCGCTCGATCACGTAGCCCCTGGCCTGGAGCTGGGCCTGGTAGAAGTCGAGGACCTTCGCCGCCGGCTCGTCGGTCTCGAACGCCAACGTGCCCTCCTCGGCCTTTCCGGCGGCCTGGCTGTAGGCGCCCTTGGGCTTCGCGCCGGGGAACGCGGGGACCCATGCCGGCAGGTTGGCCGCGGTGCCGCCGCCGACGACGGTGGTCCCCTCGTCCGTCGTCACCGTGATCGCGCCCTCGCCTTCCGCCTTCGAGCCGTCGAAGGTGATCTTCTCGCCCTTCCGGTTCTCGAACGCGAGCTTGCCCTGCTTCAGCTCCTCGGCGTTCATCGTCAGGGTCTCGCCGGTCTTCTTGTTGCGGATGGTGACGGTCTGGCTGCCCTCGTCCTCGGAGACGATCTCGAGGTCCGGGTTCGCCGCCACGATCATCTTCGCCGCGAACGCGGCGGGGTTCTTGCCCGCCTGCTTCGCGAACTCGCCGAACTTCCGCGCGCCCCACCACATGAGCACGCCGGCGATCACGGACACCACCACGAAGGCCGAGAGACATCCGATGAGGACCTTCTGGCCGGTGCTGGCCCCGCGCTTCGCGGCGGGGGCGGTCCCTGGTACGGGGGGCGGAGGCGGCGGGCGGGGCGCGTCGGTCATGGGATCACTCCTGGTCGTGGCACTCTCGGCCAGCGACGGAGGATACCCTCGAACGACTACTTCTCGAAGTCGAGCGCGGTATCCAGGGGAAGGCGCTCGATCGACTCGAGCTCCATCGCGTTCGTCTTCCAGTCCATCGCGAAGCGGAAGCGGACCTTGTCGCCCGGCTTCGCGTCGGCGTCCGCCGCCCCCGGTCCGGCCCGGAACGCCATGGTCATCGGCGCCATGCGGACCTTGGCGCCGGTCGCGTCGACGAAGTCCGGGACCGCCTCGTGGCGGATGACGAAGCTCCGGCCACCCTCGGGGCCCTCCACGGAGACCACCTCGCCGCGGACGGTGTAGCGCTGGGCCGCGGGACCGACGCGCGTCGTCGGCGATTGCTTGCAGGCGAGCGGAAACGAGAACGCCAGCGCGGCGATGGCCGCGCCGGCGATGGAACGGAGACCGGCGTGCTGCATGCGTGCACCTCCCATTCGGAGGGCGAGGTCGCGTCTCAGGCGGTGGTCGTCGGCGCCGCCGGGGCGTCGAAGTTGAGGACCTTGGCGCCCATCACGGCGATGTAGATCGCGTAGGCGTACGGGACGACCATCAGGATCCATCCAAGGACGGGGATGAAGCTGAGCAGGCCCACCGCCGGCATGACGGCCATCGAGTACGCCGCGATCCGGACGGAAGGCTCGTACGGCGCCTTGCTCCCGAAGATCATGCTGACACCCCAGACGACGAGCCCGCCGAGGAACGGCCCGATGAGGCCGCCCACGAGAACGGCCACGATCAGGCCCTGGATGGCGGCGATGAACGCGAATCCGAAGCCGGTGAGCACGCTCACGAAGATGAGCGTCGAGAGGAAGATGAGCACGCCGTAGACCGCCGCGGCCGCCACGGAGAACACGAGGCACTTCGCGAAGCCGGTCTCGCCCTTGATCCCCCGGAAGAACTCGGTGGGGTTCTTCACGACGGCGATGGCGGTGGCGAGGAGCGCCTTGGGATCGATCGGCGGGAGCGCCGGGAGGGACGGCGGCTGCGGCGGAGGGGTTGTGGGGTTCGGGCTGGTCTCGGGCACGTTCGTTACCCCCTGCGTTCGGGCGCGGTGCGCCGTCGGAATGGAGAAACTCTAGCGCTTTCGGGAGTTGCTCGATCGGCCTTCCCGTGACCCCATCGGGGTCCCTGCGATCCTTCGCGGGATCGCGCGGCCCAACAAGAGACCGCCGTGCGCCCGGCCGTCGCGGAGACGGGCGGGCGGCACGGCGGGTTCAGCTCACCACTCGTGCGGCATCACCAGGCGTAGATGCCTGCCCAGGCGAACGTACCGGCGGTGACCGAGAAGTAGGTGTAGCCGTCGGCGTTCCGGGTCAGGGGCATCTGCCCGCAGGTGCGGGTCTCTGCACCCACCGTGATCGTCCGGCCGTCCATGTTGTAGCAGCCCCAGCCGTTGATCGTGGCGCTGGTCCGGTAGCAGACCGCGCCGGTGGTCCCGAAGTTGTTCGTGTTGCCGGTGAACGTGATCGGGTTCGAGCACGGCGCGGCGCCGCCGCCGTTGAACGTGGCGGTGACGGTGCGCGCCTGGGTCATCGACACGGTGCACGTGGTGGCGGTGCCGGTGCACGCGCCGCCCCAGCCGCCGAACGTCGAGCCGGACGCGACGGCGGCGGTGAGGGTGACGGTCGTCCCGGAGGCGATGGTGGCCGAGCACGTCGATCCACAGTTGATGCCGCCCGTGCTGGACGTGACCGTGCCCGTGCCCGTGCCGGACTTCGTGACGGTGAGCGCAAAGCCGCTCGGGCCGTTGAACGCGGCGTTCACGGCGCGCGCCTGCGACATGGTGACGGTGCAGGTGGCGGTGCTGCCGGTGCAGGCGCCGCTCCAACTCGCGAACGTCGAGCCGGAGGCGGCCGCCGCGGTCAACGTGACCACGGTGCCGCTCGTGTACGTCGCGCTGCACGTCGAGCCGCAGCTGATCCCCCCGGTGCTCGACGTGACCGTGCCCGTACCCGTCCCGGACTTCGTGACGGTGAGCGCGAAGCCGCTCGGGCCGTTGAAGGTGGCGGTCACGCTCCGCGCGGCGGTCATCGTCACGATGCACGAACCGGTGCCGGTGCAGGCGCCGCCCCAGCCGCCGAACGTCGAGCCGGAAGCCGGCGCGGCCGTCAGGGTGACCGCCGTGCCCGAGGCGATGTTCACCGGGCCGCACGTCGCGCCGCAGGCGATCCCGCCCGTGCTCGACGTCACCGTGCCGCTGCCCGTGCCGGACTTCGTCACGGTGAGCGGGTAGCTCGTGCCGGGGGTGGTGGCGAACGGCGAGATGAAGTTGCCGCCGATGATCGTCTGCTGCATGCCCGGGCCCTGCCACGACACGGCGAAGTGGTCACCGCCGCCCGCCTCCTTGTGCAGCACCTCGACGTAGTACTTCCGGCCGGCGGTCAGGGTGATCGCAGCCGACTTCTGCGTCGTGAACTTCGTCCACTGGAGCGGGTCCGTCCACTCGCTCACGTACGCGATCCGCCGGGCGTTCGCCGGGGTGTCGTCCGTGCTGAGCAGGAGGTCGCCGGCGTCGTCGCTCGCGAACCAGAACGTGTACGAGCCGGTGATCGGCGGGTGGACGTAGCCGCGGATGCGCGCGCCGTAGTTGTCGCCGATGTTGGTCGGGCCCTGGAGGATGGTGAGCTCCTGGCTGCCGGTCGGGCTGTTCGGATAGGCCGCGCTGGACGTCAGGCTGGCGATGGTCGCGCCCTGGAGGTTGTTCCAGTACTCGCGGAGGATCCGGCCGTTGCCGCCCGTCCCCTGCTGCAGGAAGTTCGCGGTCACCGTGGAGTTCTGGATGATCCGGATCGTGATCGGGTTGGCCGAGCCGGAGGCGTCGCCGGTCCAGCCCACGAACTCGTAGCCCGCGGCCGGCGTCGCCGTCAGGACCACGTTGGTCCCGCCGGGATAGGTGGTGCCCGTCGGGCTGCGGCTCACCGAGCCGGAGCCGTTCACTGTGGTGGTGAGCGTGTAGCTCTGGTTCGGGTTGCCGACCCCCGCGCCGGTGATGACGGCCGTGAGGGCCGCCTGGTCGACGACGGCGCCGTTGCTCCGGTTGAACAGGGCGAAGCCGTTGGTCGCGCTCGGCAGGACGCCGTTGTCCCAGTAGTACGTCTTGATGCCGTTCCGGGTGGCCGCCTGGTTGACGTACTTGAGCCAGTACGCCCGGGCCTCGACGTTGAGGCCCGACCGCGTGGCGACGCCGTACTCACCGATGATCACCGGCACGCCCGCGTCGACCCACTTCGTCTTGAGCTGGGCGAAGAGGCCGTCCACGTAGCTCTCCTGGGCCCAGGAGCAGCTGGAGTACTGGGGAAACTGGGCCCCCCACGCCAGGCAGGAGCCGCTCGGGTTCAGCGTGAAGTCGTACGGATCGTAGTAGTGGACCTCCACGATCTGCCGGTTGGCGATCGTGTCCCTCGGCTGGGTGAAGGAGTTGAGGCCGTGCTGCATGTTCGTGTTGTAGGTCTGCACCACGAGCGTGCGGCTGGCGTTGTTGCCGCCGGTCGCGCGCACCGCGTCCACGAACGTCTGGTTGTACGAGGTCTGCACCTCGATGTGCTCGGCGGTCGGGGTGCCGTAGTCCGCGTGGACCTCGTTGGTGCCCGCGAACATGAGGCGCTGGTCGTAGGCCTTGAAGAAGTTCGCGATCTGCGTCCAGTACGAGCGCTGCTTCGCGTTCACCGACTCCTGGTACGAGTAGAGCGGGTGCTCCTCCAGCCAGCCGCCGTCCCAGTGGATGTTGAGGATCACGTACATGCCGTTCTCGACGATGGCGTAATCCACGACCTGCTTCACGCGCGCGAGCCAGTTGGCATCGATCGTCCCGTTCGTCTGGTGGCTGTCCCAGGCGCAGGGAATGCGGATCGAATTGAAGCCGGCCGCCTTCGCGGCGGTGATGAGCGCCAGGTTGACCTCGGGGTTGCCCCACAGCGTCTCGCCGCCGGGGACCTCGAGCGAGTTGCCGACGTTCCAGCCGACGTTGATCTGGGCCGCCACCTGGGCGGCCGTGGGGAGGGTCTGCGAAGAAGCGGACGCAGGGGCCAGGAACACGGCCACGAGCAGCGTGATGATCCACGTCCAGCGGAGCCTCGTAAACGTTGTCATGAAGCCTCCATCACCGAGAGAGGTGATGCACACGGGGGACCCTCCCGACGGCCGGCACGGGGGTGACACGGGGCGGAGAGATCCGTGTCGGTGGCCTGGAGGGCTGAAGAGGAGGCGGATGTTGCCAGGGTGGGAGAGGGGCCGCAAGCGTGGCGGACTGCGTCGGCGGCGCGCGACCCCGGTGGGACGGGCCCCACGCTCGACCTCACCGGCCCGCGAGGAAACCGCGGAGCCGCTCCATCGCCTCGCGCAGGTTCTCGAGCGACGTCGTGTACGAGAACCGCAGGAACTTCTCGGGCTGGTTCCGTCCGAAGTCGAGCCCGGCGGTCACCGCCACGCCGGCGCGCTCCAGGATCTTGAGCGCGAGCCCTCCGCTGTCCGGCGCGAGGCGCCCGCAGCCGGCGTACACGTAGAACGCCCCCTCGGGCGTGACCGGCACGTCGAATCCCATCTCGCGGAGCGCGGGGACCACGAGATCGCGCCGGACCCGCAGCTCGCGGCGGCGCGCCTCGAGGATCTCGAGCGTCTCGGGGAGGAACGCGGCGAGCCCCGCGCGCTGCGCGAGCGTGGAGGCGCAGATGAACAGGTTCTGCTGCAGCTTCTCCACGTGGCGGAGGTATGCGGGCGGCACGACCAGCCACCCGAGCCGCCAGCCGGTCATGTCGAAGTACTTCGAGAAGCTGGAGAGGACGAACACCTCGTCCGAGATCTCGAGCGCGGTCCGGGGGTCCGGCCCGTAGGTGAGGCCGTGGTAGATCTCGTCCACGACGAGCCGCCCGCCGCGCCGCGCCGCCACCTCGGCGATGCCCCGCAGCGCGGCAAAGTCGATGAGCGTGCCGGTGGGGTTCGACGGCGAGGCCACCAGCACCGCGGCGGTGCGGTCCGTCCATCGCTCCGCGACGAGCTCGGGCGAGAGCTGCCAGGCGGTCTCCGGGCCGACGGGGATCCCCACGGGCACGCCGCTCACGCTGCGCGCGAGCTGCCGGTTGCACGGGTAGCCCGGATCGGTGAGGAGGAGCTCGGCCCCGGGGTCGAGGAGCGCGGCCATGACGAGGAGCAGCGCCCCCGACGATCCCGCGGTCACCACCACGCGCTCGGGCGCGAGCATGAAGCCGTACCGCGTCCGGTAGAACCGGGCGATCGCCTCGCGGAGCTCGGGGAGCCCGAGCGCCACGGTGTACGGGAGCGGTCCGCCCTCGAGCGCCGCGGCCGCCGCCCGCCGCACCGGCTCGGGCGTCGGGAAGTCGGGCTCGCCGACCTCCATGTGGATGACGGTCCGTCCCTCGCGCTCCAGCGCGGCGGCGCGGGACATCACGTCCATCACCCGGAACGGCTCGATCTCCGCCATCCGACGGGCCAGCGGTCGGGGCTCCATCGCGGGAGCATCCTACACCGCCACCCCATCCGGCCCGAAGACGTGGCACGCCTCGGCGCGGATCCCGAGCTGCACCGGCTCGTTCGCCCGGACGCCCAGCGTCGGATCCCGTCGCGCCACGACCGTCTGTTCCCCCTCGGTGCGGACGTACATGAAGCTCTCCGCCCCGAGC
>JAEZXM010000368.1 GCA_023419875.1 Pseudomonadota bacterium
GCGCGGATCGGGCGGCGGCCCGGCGAACGCGAGCAGGCGCGCCACGCGCCCGCGGGCCTCCTCGAGCCGCTCGCGCGAGATCCGCCCGCCCTCGACCGCGGCGCGGACGAGGTCGATCGCGCGGTGCTGCACGGCGGCGGTGTGGCACACGAGGAGCGCGTCCACGCCCGCCAGCACGCACCCGGGCGCGACCTCCTCCAGCGGATAGTGCTCGGCCACGGCCTTCATCTCGAGGTCGTCGGAGATGCAGCAGCCCTGGAACCCGACCTCTTCGCGCAGGAGCCGCAGGACCAGGGCCGAGAGCGTCGCCGGCCGCTCCGGGTCGAGCGCCTCGAAGACCACGTGCGCGGTCATCACCGAGGCCACGCCGGCGCGGGCGAGCGCGGCGAAGGGCGCGAGCTCCACCCTGCGAAGGCGGTCGAGCCCGTGCGGCAGGCGCGGCAGGTGCACGTGCGAGTCCTGGCTCGTGTCTCCGTGTCCCGGGAAGTGCTTGGCGCAGGCGGCGACCCCGGCGGACTGGAGCCCGCGCGCGAACGCGGCGCCGAGCCGGCCGACGACGTCCGGATCGCGCGAGAGGGAGCGGTCGCCGATCACCGGGTTCTCCGGGTTCGTGTCCACGTCCACGCACGGCGCGTAGTCCTGGTCGATGCCCACCGCGCGCAGCTCCCGTCCGAGGAGCGCGCCGACGTCGCGGGCGAGGGCCTCGTCCCCCGCCTCGCCGAGCGCGCGCATCGGCGGGATCTCGGTGAAGCCGTGCCCCGCCCGGAGGCGCGCGACCCGGCCGCCCTCCTGGTCGATCGACACGAGCAGCGGCCTTCCCCCGGCGGCGCGCTTGAGATCACCGACGAGCTCCGCCACCTGCTCGGCCTCGACCACGTTCCGGCTGAAGAGGATGACCCCATGCACCCCGCGGCGGACGAGGTCCAGCACCTCCAGCGTGGCGGCGGTCCCGTGGAACCCGATGCAGAAGAGGCCGGCGACGTCGTGATCGAGGGGCATCAGGGCATTCTAGCGCTCGGGGGATTGTCCGCTCGCCCTGAGCGTAGAGGCGCGGAGTCGAAGGGCGAGCGGGAGTGGTTCACGCGATCAGCAGCCCCTCGAGGAAGAACGCCGCGACGCCGAGGACGAGCAGCACGGACCAGAGCGGCAGCTCCGGTCCGTCCGCGGTCCGGCCCTCGCCGGCCACCCTGGCGTGGCTCTCGCCGCCGAACCACGCGGTGAGCTCGCCCGCGTCGAGCCGGCGGGTGTCCGACTCGCGCGCGTCCGGCCAGACCGCGAAGGCCAGCCGGCGGTCGAGGCGCTCCTCGCCCTTCGCCGAGACCTTCACCTGCCAGAGGCCGGGCTCGGTCGGCGCCCAGGTCACGACTCCATCCGTGCGCGCGAGGCCCGTGCGCTCGAGCTCGGCGAGCGTGCGGTCGCGGCCGTCGGGCCCGACGAGCGCGACGAGCGACTCCCCCTCGCCGAGCCGGATCGTCCGACGCTCGCCCACCGCCGAGACCGCCTGGCGCCGATCCTCGAGCCCGCCGGTGAGGTACGCGGCGAACCGCTGGAGCATGGGGAGGAAGCTCGTGCGGATGGGCCAGTCGGTCCAGTCGCGATCGACGGACGAGGTGAAGAGGAGCACGCGCCCCTTGCCGCGGCGGCCCTCGATGAGCGCCGGCGCGCCGTCGTCGAAGGCGGCGAGGACGCGGGCCTGCGGCTCGCCGGCGCGCGCGGGACGCGCCAGGAGGTAGCGGTCGGTGCGCGTCCCGAGCAGGCCCTCGCGCGCCACGCCGCTGAAGACCGACAGCGCGGGATGGTCGAAGTCGAGCTCGGCGAAGCGCGCCACGCCGGCCCCGTTCGCGCCCGGCTTCGCGGTCGCGGTCTTCTCGACGTGCAGCGGCATGGGGAGCAGGCCGGCCAGCTCGCGCCCGTACAGCTCGGGGTCGACCTGATCGCCCACCGAGACGAAGAGGCCGCCGCCCGCCTCGACGAACTTCTGGAGCTCCCCCGCCTTGGCCCCGACCGATCGCACGTTGAGCAGGAAGACCACGTCCACCTTCGAGAGGTCCTCGCGCCCGAACGCCTCGGCGTCGACGGTGCGCGGGCGGACCGGTGAGGCGGGCGACGAGAGCGCCGACTCCACGAAGTAGGCCTCGTCTCGATACTTCACCGGCGAGGGCGCGCCGTTCACGACCAGAGCACGCACGTCGCGCGGGACCTCGAGCACCATCGCCCGGGCGTCGTCGATGGCCAGCGCGTCGCCGGGGAGCGTGACCTGCACCGCCGCCGCGCCGCCCTCCGGGAAGCCGTGGAGGAAGCTCTTCTTCAGCGCCCCGCCCGCGGGGAGCTCGGCGAACGAGCGGATCGCCACCTTCGGCTCCGGGCCGAACCCGACGAGGAGCGAGAGCGGGACCTCGGGGACCTTCTCGTCCCCGTGATCGACGAGGGTCGCGGTGATCCGGTACCCGCGCGCGCCGGCGGCGGGATCGGGCTCGGCGTCGAGGGCCACGATCGCGCGGTTGGGCAGCTTCGCGCCGCGCGCGGCGTCGAGCACCGAGACCTCGGGCCGGACCGGGCCCTTCGGCGAGTCCACGGCCGGCGGCGGCGCGTCGAGGCGCCAGGCGCTCGCCGCGAGGTCGGTGGCGACGATGATCCGCTTCGCCATCCCCTCCTGCGCCTTCGCTGCGGAGAGGGCCTGGGCGGCCGCCTGGACGCAGGAGGTGAGGTCGGCGTGGCCGCCGCTCGGGGTGGCGTGGTCGAGCGTGCGGCGGACGGCGGCCCGGTCGAAGGAGGGCGCCTCCGGGGCGGCGGGCTCGGCGCCGCAGACGACGGCCGTCGCCGGGTCCTCCTCCCCGAGCCCGGCGAGCGCCTCGCGCGCGTCGTCGAGGGCGCGGTCGAACAGCGTCCGCCCGTCGAGGCGGTAGCGCATCGAGGCGGAGGCGTCGAGGACGATGGCCGTCGCGCGCGGACCGACGGCGATCGGCGCGGCGCCTCCCGGCTGCCGTGCGTGCGGCCGGGCCAGGGCGGCGGCGACCGCCGCGA
>JAEZXM010000377.1 GCA_023419875.1 Pseudomonadota bacterium
AGCTACCTGCGCGCCCGGCTCCGGGAGGCGTATCACCTACCGTACGAGTCGGAATCGCTCCACGAGGTGGTGTTCGACGACCGGAACCAGAAGGCCGCCGGCGTCGTCACCATGGATGTCGCGAAGCGGCTCATCGACCACGGCTTCCACCCGCCGACGATCTACTTCCCGCTCGTGGTCCAGGGCGCGCTCATGATCGAGCCGACCGAGACCGAGTCGAAGGAGACGCTCGACGCCTTCGCCGACGCGATGATCGCCGTCGCCGAGGAGGCGCAGCGCGATCCCGACGCGCTGCACGCCGCGCCGGTGCGACCGGTGCGGGCGCGGCTGGACGAGACCCGCGCGGCGCGGAGGCCGGTGCTGCGCTGGAGGCCGGGGTAGAGGAGCCGCCGGAGCTCGCCAGCGTCACTGCGGCGTCCAGCGCGGCCGGACGGGGACCCCCCGGCTTCCGCCCACCAGGAAGCCGAACTCGAACGACAGCTCGCCCTTCGCGTCGAGGAGCCCCCTCGGCACGTTGTAGAACGGGGACGCGTCCCTGACCGACTTCACCGCCACGCGATCGAGGAAGTCGAGCCCGCTCGGCGAGACCACCTCGATCGACTTCACCGCGCCCGAGCCGTCGAGCACGATCCGGAGTCCGGTCACCCGGTCGCTCCGGCCGAAGGTGGCGCCGTCGGGGTCGCGCGCGTCGAT
Source organism: Pseudomonadota bacterium (assembly GCA_023419875.1). GTDB lineage: Bacteria > Myxococcota > Myxococcia > Myxococcales > Anaeromyxobacteraceae > Anaeromyxobacter. The sequence goes on from JAEZXM010000377.1 coordinate 694, forward strand.
CTCGTAGCGGATTCCGGGGAACCAGTGGTCCGCCACGTCCTGCTTGAACCGGTTCCAGAAGGTCGCGAACCGGTAGGCCTTCGTGTTGAGCGCGGTGACCTCGCCCTCCTCGATGTCCGTGGGGAGCGCGTCGTTGCTCGGCCCGGCGGCGATCCGGGACATGTCCTCGAGCGAGGGGAGCAGGCGGGGATCGCCCGGGGGCTCCTTCGGCCCTCGCGGCTCTCCGGGCAGGCCGGGGATCCCGGGCCCGTCCTCGTTGTCGCCCGGGCCGCGAGGGGTGCGCGGCAGCGTGGGTGGATCGAGCCGGGCCACCCGATCGCCGTCCGGCGTCGGAAGGGCCTCTGGCGCGCGTTTCCCCTTTCCGCCCTGCTCGTTCGTCCCGGCCTGTCCCTGCCGCGCCTGCTTCGCCCGTTCGTCCGCGCCTCCGGCGCCGTCCCTCTTCCGGTCCTCGCCGGCCATCGGCACCGGCGCCCGGTTCCGCCACTTCCCGGTCCCCTGCCAGCGCGAGCGCGTCTCCTTCTCGACCCGGCTGTTCCGCTCGGAGAGGAACCGTGCGTCGTCGGGCGGGCGCTCGTCCTTCGACGGCGCCACGTCCACCACCTGCTTCTTCCGTTCTTCCCTCTGCGGAGGGGGAGGAGGCGGTGGTTCGGCCCTTGGCAGCGCCGGCACGGGACCGGGAGCTGGGCCCGGCCCTGGCCTTCGGATGGCCCGGTTTTGCTCCCAGTCCTTCTCGGACACCTGCGCGAGCTCCACCTTCTCGGGCCGGACCAGCTTCGGGACCATCGTCGCCAGCAGCCCCGCGAGGAACAGTGCGAGCAAAATGCCGGCGTGCACCGCGAGCGAGATCCACGCCGACGCCAGGAAGCGCCAGACCGGGCGGTCGATGACCTTCTTGCGTCGCAGGCTCGGGCCGAGAAAGGCCATGATTTCCCGGAGATGTTAACAGGTGTGGCCCCGTTTTCATCCGCTCCCCGGCCGGGACAGCTGCGGCGACCCGGACCGTTGTGTCGCAGGCGGCGACCGGGTACACACCGCGCGCGATGAGCGACGCCACCCCCGCACGCCGCAGGCGCTCGGCCGTCGTGCTGCGCCTCGCGGCCTGGACGCTCGCCGGGCTCGTCTTCTCCTACGCCCTGGCGCAGCTCGTCGCCTGGCGCTCGTGTCGGAGCGGCGCCCTCCGCGGCCGCATCATCGCGCTGCTCGAGGAGCGGCTCGGGCCCGTCGCGCTCGGCCCCGAGGTGCAGGTGGATCCGCTCTTCCGGGTGCGCTTCGGCCCGCTCCGCCTCCCCGCCGCCGGTCGGGGGGATCCGTCGCCGCTCCGGATCGAGACCGTGCGCGTGTGGCCGGACGTGATCGCGCTGCTGCGCAGCGGTCGTACCGTTCCGCGGGCGATCCGCCTGGAAGGCGTCCGGATCGGCTTCACCATCGGTGATCGGCCGATGTCGGCGGGACCGATCGAGCTGTTCCTCTCGCCCGCGACCCCCGGCGCCGCCGCGCACCACGCCCGCATCCGGTTCCCGGGCGGCGGCCGTGGCGCCGTGCTCTTCCGGCGGGCGAGCGACGCCTGGCGCGCCGTCGCGCGGCTCGAGGATCTCGACGTCCGCGCCTTGCCGGATGGGCTCCCGCCCGCGCTCGTCGAAACGTGGTCGGCGGGCACGGTGTCCGTCACGCTCGAGGGCGAAACGTCGCCCGGCCTCGCCGGCGCTCGCGCCGCCTTCGACGTGCGCGCCCTCGGTCTCCACGCCGGTGGGCGGCTCGCCGGAGCGGAGCCCGTCGGCCCCGTGGACCTCGCCTTCACCGGGACGCTCGCCTGGAGCGGCTCGCGGAGGCAGATCCGACTCGAGGGCGGCCGCCTGGAGCTGCCGGGCGGCGCGTCCGTGGCCGTCGCCGGTGGGCTCGGGCTCGAGGGCGGGCTCCCGCTGTCCCTCGAAGCTCGCGCCGACGGCGTCGATTTCCTGCGCACCGCCGAGGCGCTGCCGGAGGCTCTCGCCCTCCCTGCCCAGGCACCCCACCCGGCGGGCACGTTCGACGCCCGCCTGCGCGTCGCCGGGCCCCTGCTCGACCCTGCCGCCTGGCAGCTCGACGCCGCGCTCGACCTGTCACGGATGCGCGACGGGGCGCGCCGCGCCCCGCCGGTCGCGCTCCGGGGCCCCTTCGTCCAGCGGGTCGAGACGGCCGGCGGCTTTCAGGAGCTCGCCGTCGGCCCCGCGAACCCGGACTTCGTACCGCTGGCGGAGCTGCCGACCTGGGTGGTGCGCGCGGTGACCGCGAGCGAGGACGCCGGGTTCTTCGCCCACGCCGGCTTCGACTTCGAGGAGCTCCGGCGCGCGGCCGTGCAGGGGGCTGAAGCTGGCCGCGTCGTCCGCGGCGGCTCGACGATCAGCCAGCAGCTCGCGAAGAACCTCTATCTCTCGCGCGAGAAGACCCTGGCCCGGAAGCTCCGAGAGGCGCTCCTCACGGTCGCCCTCGAAGCCTCGGTGCCCAAGCAGCGCCTCCTCGAGATCTACCTCAACGTCGCCGAGTGGGGCCCTGGTCTCCGGGGCATCGGGCCGGCGGCGCGCCACTGGTTCGGGAAGGACGCCCGCGAGCTCACGCCGCGGGAGGCCGCCTTCCTGGCGACCGTCATCCCCAACCCGGTGCGATATCACTACATGTGGAGCAGGGGCTGGCTGAGTGACGCGTGGGAGCAGCGCGTGGACGGGCTGCTCAGGACCATGAACGCGCAGGGATTCCTGACCGACGACGAGCTGGCGGCGGCATTGCTCGAGCCACTCGCCTTCGCGCGCCCCTCCTCCGAGCCGGAGCGCGCGGCCTCCCCGACGCCCGGCGTCACTTATCGCGGTACGTGATCCGCCCGCGGGTGAGATCGTAGGGCGAGAGCTCCAGCTTCACCCGGTCGCCCGGGATGATGCGGATGTGGAACTTCTTCATCTTGCCCGAGGCATAGGCGAGCACCACCGGGCCCTGATCGACCTTCACGCGGTACATGCCGCCCGCGAGGGCCTCTTCCACCGTGCCCTGAACCTCGATGCCTGCTTCCTTCTCGCTCATTGATCCCCTTTCGTGACCGGCCCGGACTCTCTCCCGGGCGCTTCTTCTTGCTGAGGGGCCGGGTGAAGCTCGGCCCCCAAGTCCCCCGGCTCGCTCCGGGGCAGGCTAGCCGCCTGCCCCTGCGCTCGCTACCAGGCTCCCGTACAAGCGCGAGCGGCCTCGGTCGCCCGAGGCCGCCCTCACGCTCAACGATCCGGACCGACTACGCCTTGCGGACGTTCGCCGCCTGCAGTCCCTTGGGGCCCTGCGTGACGTCGAACTCGACCCGCTCTCCCTCCTTCAGGGTGCGGAACCCGTCCATGTTGATGGCGGTGTGGTGGACGAAGACGTCCTCGCCGCCCTCCTGAGAGATGAAGCCGTAGCCCTTCGCGTCGTTGAACCACTTCACGGTGCCGTTCGCCATCGCTCCCACTTCCTTATCGTTCACATGGGCCGACCGCCGGCCCCGGAGCCCGTGGGGCACGGACCCTGGGCTCGGCCGCGGAATATCCCGAAACGAGAGAGGACCGTCAAGCGCGGCGGCACCGGAATGGTCAGACCTGTGCCGGGATTCCCGGGCGGGCCGCTTCACTATCCGAGCGCGGCCAGCAGGGAGCGGGCCCTGGCCCCCACCTCCCCATCGGGCGCCAGGGCCGCGAGCTCGACGCGCGCCTCCTCGCGAGGCCCTGGAAGGCCCAGCAGGCTCTCGGCCCGCACGAGCCGCACCCAGGAGTCGGTCGGGGCGAGCCTTGTTGCGACCTCGGCGCAGAACCGGGCCGCGAGCGGCTGGGACAGCCGCCGGTGCGCCACCGAGAGTAAAGCCCACGAGTGGGCGTCCCGATGGTTCGTCACCACGAGCCCCTCCAGGATGGTGCGCGCCGTGGAGAGGCGTCCGGCCTCGAGCTCCTCCTCGGCCATCCTGAGCACCGCCTCGCCCAGCTCGGGCGTCATGCCCTGGAGCTCCGCCAGTGTCGGATCCTCGCTCGGCGTGCCCAGCTCCGCGAACGTTCCGGCTTCCTCGATGGTCATGGGGTCGTCTCCTCACCGCAGGTTGTTGATGACGGCCATCTTGGTGTCGTGGATCGACTTCAGGATGTTCGTGATCGTCCCGAACGCCTGCTGCTGACGGTCCTTGAGGATCTGCAGCTCGATGAGGTCGGTCTGCGAGATGTCCCCGCTCTTGGAGCGCGTCGTGGACGTCGTGGATCCGGACTCCTTGGCATCGCTCGTGCCGCCCGTCGGGCCGAGGAGGCTCATCGCGCCCTCCGCGATCGCCGGCCCGGCCTTGAGGAGCGCCGGGGCGAGCGCCGGGAAGCCGAGCGCGCCTGCCCCGGCGGCGAGCGTCTCGCCGGCGATCTGGCCCAGGAAGTCCGAGCCGCCCAGGCTCTTGAGGGCGTCGAGACCGATGCCCGCTGCCGCGAGGAACGGCCCGACGCCGGGGATCGCCCCCAGGGCGACCTTGCCGACCACGCCCCCGAGGAGCTTCCCCGCCCCGCCCGCGACGCTCCCGAGAAGCCCCTTCCCGCCCGACGACTTCTTCGTCTGCTTGGCGTGGATCTCGTCCATCTTCTTGATGAGCTCCTTCTCGTTCTTGTCCGAGACCCATGCCAGGAACCTCATGAGCTTCTCCTCGACGGAGAGCTTCGAGTCGCTCAGGAACGAGAGCGGGTCCGTCGACTTCTTGGCGCTCGAGGACGAGGTCGCCTTCGCGGCCGACGACGTGGCCTTCGACGATACCGCCGCGG
>JAEZXM010000432.1 GCA_023419875.1 Pseudomonadota bacterium
CACTACGAGTTCCTCGAGGACAGCTACCTCAACTACTTCGTGCCGAACGTCGGACCGGCCGGAGACGAGAAGCTCTTCTTCGAGGGCCAGGCGGCGTCGCACCTCTTCCTCTGGAACCAGTGGGCCAAGGTCCAGGAGCCGAACACGCCGCGCTGGCTGTTCGTGAACAACTTCGGCGTCACGTTCATCCTCCGCGTGCGCATGGTGCAGGAGCCCTCGGCGCCGGTGCGGCCGCCCTCGTACATCCCGCGGATCGACTACCAGCTCTTCGCGCTCCGGCGGACGCGGGCGGACCTCGTGGATCTCTTCGAGCTGCGACTCACGCCGTGGGGCCACCACTCGAACGGCCAGACGGGCTGCGCGTTCGCGAGCGGCGTGGACGGCGGCGCGCCCGACCCCGAGGATTGCCTCGTCGTGGATCCCGACGATCCACCCAGGGGAAGCGTCAACTTCCGGACGGGCGACTTCTCGACGAGCTTCTTCATCGTGGGCGGGCACTACGCGCGCATCGGCCTCGACCACGACCGGTGGCAGAAGTGGCGCGTCGCGATCGGCGGGCTGTTCGAGGGCAACCCGCGGGAGTGGGGCCCGGGGTCGATCAGCGCGCTCGACGCGCGGCTCTACGGGCAGTGGCGCGCAAAGGTGGAGGCGGAGCTGCGGTACCGGTTCGTGCGGCCGTTCGGGATCCCGTTCCTCACCGGCATGGGCTCGCTCACCGGCTCGGCCGAGGTCATGTGGCACGTCGCGCCCGGCATCCCCTGGCACCGTGAGATCGTCGAGGCCTCGTACCAGCCGGACGGCTTCCGGGGCGCGGGGGTGTTCGTCCGGTACTTCAGCGGCCAGGACACGCTCAACGTGCTCTACGCCGCGGGCCGCACCGAGCTGGTCGCGTTCGGGATCATCTGGAGCGGTTCACCACAGGTGCAATACACGTTCGGCGGGGTGCCGTGAGTTCGAGGGACGCCGTCGTCCCCACGGTTGCGTGACACGGCGAGGGGCCCGCGCACGCAGGCCCACGGCGACGACCCCGTTCCCCCTCCGGGTTGCAACCACGAAATGCGAGCACGGAGTGGTTCACCTCCGGTGCCATTGATCGTGCAAATGCCGCCGGGAGCGGACGTTTGTTCGCGGTGGCGATTGGCCCACGAACTGGCAAGACCGTCGGCCTTCCGATGGCCAAGCTTCGTCTCCATCGCGCGCCGTACGTGAACCATCCAAGGAAGCCCGTGCAACGGCCGCACAAAGGAGCCGATACCATGACGCTCGTCGACAGGACGCTTCGACTTTCCCTGACGGCGCTGGCCGCCGCGTCGTTCCTCGCCTGCGGGAACGCCGACATGGAGTCCGAAACAGCGGCGGACACCGACATCGGCGCCCCGGCCGATGCCCGCACCTGGGCGCTCTGGGAGCCGATGGATTCCTTCAACACCTCGGTCTGGAACAAGGCCAACTGGACGAACGGCGGGATGTTCAACTGCGGATGGAAGCCCGACCACGCGTACCACTCGGGCGGGAAGCTCGTGCTCAAGCTGGACAACGTCTCGAGCCACGGAAGGCCGTACACGAGCGGCGAGTACCGGACCAACGAGACCTTCGGCTACGGCACGTTCGAGACGAACATGATGGCGGCGCGCGGGAGCGGAACCGTCACCTCCTTCTTCCTCTACACCGGCAATCCCTGGGACGAGATCGACGTGGAGATCCTGGGCAAGAACACCAGCCAGATGCAGGTCAACTACTTCGTCAACGGCCAGGGCGGCCACGAGAAGGTGATCAACCTGGGGTTCGACGCCGCTTCCGGATTCCACAGGTACGCGATCGAATGGGGCCCGGGCTGGATCAACTGGTACGTCGACGGCGCCTGGAAGTGGGGCGTCAACAACACCGGCCTCAACGTACCGTACGGCGCGCCGATGCCCAGCCACCCCATGCAGATCATGGTGAACCTCTGGCCCGGCATCGGCGTCGACTCCTGGCTCGGCCGGTTCAACTACTCCGGCCCGCTCTACGCACAGTACGACTACGTCAAGTTCACGCCTCGGTAAGGCCGTGGAGGCGTCTGCCCGTGCGCGAGGACGGCGCGGGTCAGTACGCGAGCGGCAGCCCGTCGGGCGTGGGATCGAAGGTGAGGCCGGTGAGCCCCGGGCCCGCGGCGGTGGGCGCCGTGATCTCCACGCCCGGCGTGAGGGTGAGCGCGCCGGAGCCGACCAGCTGGCTCGGAGCGAGGCGAAACAGCTTCCTCGCAGTGAAGTCGGCGATCCAGAGCCCGCCGCCCGCGTCGAAGGCGATCTTCCCGAGCGAGGTCGCCCCGGCGATCGTGAACCGGCCCTCCGGGCTCTTCGTACCGGAGGTGGTGAGGGCCGACGGCGCGTACCGCACCAGGAGCGGACCGCCGTCGTTGAGGGTGGCGGCCCAGAGGGCGCCCGCGGCATCGAAGGCGGCGCCCTGGACGTACGTCTGGCCGCTCGTCGAGATCGACACCTCGGGAGCGAGGGTGACGGATCCGGTGGAGGTGAAGACCGAGTCCGGGGCGCGCATGAACGTGGGCGCGACGCTCGAGCTGTCCCCCTTGTCCACGACCCAGAGGTGCCCTGCGGGATCGAGGAGCGTGGTCAGCGCGAGGCCGCCCGTCGTCGGCAGCCCCAGGGTGAGGGCCGCCGCCGGGGTCAGCGCGCCCTCGCCGGATACATCGGCCCTAGAGAATCGGGTGACCGTCTGGGCGCCGCCGGCGCGCGTCACCCAGAGGTCGCCGGCGTGGTCGAACATCACCGAATCGGGAAAGCTCGCCGCCACCGTGGTCGCCGGGGTGGGGCTGCCGGAGGTCGCGAGCTGGGCCTGCGTGTACCGGGCGACGAGGTTCTGCGACGGGAGCGCCACCCAGAGCGCGTGGCCAGGGCCCATCGCAGACCCGTACGTCTGACTGGTCGCGCCGGTGCCGATCCCGACGTCGGGCGTCGGCGTGCCGGTGCTCGTCAGCTGGTCGAAGGAGAACCCGTGGATCACGTCCGCGCGGGAGTCGCTCACCCAGACGTGGTTCGAGCCGGTGGTGCCACCGCCGCCGCCGCCGGCGCAGGCGGAGAGCGAGGTGAAAGCCAAGGTGAGGAGCGGGAGAGGACGCGGCATGGAGAGCTCCGGGGCGGGAGGAAGACGCGAGCCTGACGGGTGACGGAGATAGGCCGACCCCCGCAGTCGCGCCTGCGAACAGGATTCTGACCTCCGTCGGAGGCCCCGCGAACGGAGCAACCGGCTGTCGAACGAGAGATGCACTTGTCGGCGTCGGTAGGGATCGAATCTCCCGCGGGTTCCGTCCCGCGTTGCTCGAGGTCCACCGCCACTCCTTCACGTCAGCACGGTCCGTGACGCACCGCGTGCGAACCTCCACCGGAGCGGATTACATCCCCGCGCTCATGCTCTCGGCGACCCTCGTGACCGCCCTCGCCCTGGCCATCGCCCCGCCGGCCTCCACGGCTCTGCCGGACGCGGGGTCGGCCGCCGGCGCGCGGGTCGAGCGGGTGGAGATCGAGGGGAACCGCCGCACGTCGGCGGACGCGGTGCGGAGCTGGCTGGGCGTCACCCCGGGCGAGCGGTTCGATCCGGCGTCGATCCCGGCCCTCGAGCAGCGGCTCATGAACCGCCGCATCTTCCGGAGGGTACGGATCACCGGCGATCCCGGTGCCGCTGGTGTGGTGGTCCGGGTCGCGGTGGAGGAGCGGCTCACCCTCGTCCCCATCCCCGTCGCCTTCGCCTCCCGCGGCGTATTCACGGGCGGTGCAGTCCTTCTCGACTCGAACGTCTTCGGACGCGGCAAGCAGCTCGTCGCCGGCGGGCTGTTCTCGAACCGCGGCACCACCGGCTTCGCGATCTACCGCGACCCCGGGATCGCCGAGTCGCGCTGGCTGCTCGCGGCCAGGCTCTCCGGCGGCGAGACGCGGCGCGAGCGGCTCGACGATCGTTCCCTGGAGTACGCCTACCGGGATCGGTTCCTCGAGGCGGCGATCGCCGGCGGGTACAGGCTCGGAGCGCACTGGTCGATCCTCGCGGGCTGGTTCGAGCGCCGGGACGAGGCGGAGGCGTCGGCCGGGTACGCGGCGCCGCCGGAGAGCGGGCCGCTGCACGGGCCGTCGCTGGAGCTGGAGCTCGACGCCTCCGACTACGAGGGCGACGTCACGCGCGGCGTCGTGGGGCGGGCCGAGCTACGCCAGGGCCTGCGCCTCCGTGGGCGCGACCGCGACGTGCTCCACCTCGGCGCCTCGACGACGTGGAGCGGCCGCGCCCTGCGCGACCACGCCGTCGCGCTCACGCTCCGCCTGGACCACGTGCGCGGCGACCCCGTCCTCGACGCCGTCCGTCTCGGCGGCCTCCCGGGATCGCGCGGCTTCCAGTCCCAGGGGCTCTGGGCGGAGGACGCGGCGCAGGCGGCGGTCGAGTACCAGGTGCCGGTGTGGAAGCCGGGCTGGGGCGCGCTCGCCGTGACCGGCTTCACCGACGCCGGCGTCGTGCGCTGGCGCGGGGAAGAGACGCGCTACCTCGCGCCGGGCCTGGGTATGCGCGTGTTCCTGCGCAACGTGGCCGTTCCGCTGCTCGGCTTCGACGTCGCCTGGGCGACGACCGGCGACCGGCCGGGGTTCAGCGTGCAGCTCGGGTTCCGGCGCTGAGGGGGTGGGTGGGTGGCCCCACCACCTGTGGGCGCTCGCGCGGGTCCCGCTGCGCGTCTTCTCTCGCGTACGATGCGCCGTGTGGCCGCGGGTCCGCCCGGCGGTCCCACGAGCGTGGAAGGCCCCATGGTGCGAATCGCCGTCGCAGCGATCAACTTCGGCCCGACCTTCCCGGGCCTCATGTTCGGGCGGCTCAAGAAGCGCGCGCGGCCCGACCAGCTCCTGGTCGAGACCGCGACGCAGATCTCCGCGTCCAACGAGCTGGCACGCGCGCGCATCCTGAGCCTCCTCGAGGGGGAGCCGAAGCCGATCGCGCTCATCGGAATCTGCATCCGGCCCGACCCGGATACGCTGGCGGCGTTCCGGGCGGTGGGCGCGCCGACCGTGTTGATCGACGAGAAGGCGGAGGGCGCCTCGACGGTCGCGTGCGACAACATTCACGGTGCGTACCTGGCCACGCGCCACCTCCTCGGCCTGGGGCGGCGACGGCTCGCGATCGTGGTCGGCGCGAGCATGGGCGGCGACATGAACACGGGGCTCCGGCTCGAAGGGTTCAAGAGGGCCCTCGCCGAGAAGGGGCTCGCGCCCGTGGACGTGATCTACTCGCACGACTACACCCGCAAGGACGGCGCGCAGGCGATGGCGAAGCTCCTGGACGACCGCTCGGGGGTCGACGGCGTGTTCGTGGCCGCGGGCGACGTGTGCGCGACCGGCATGCTCCAGGTCGCGCGGGAGCGCGGGGTGAAGGTGCCCGACGACATCGCCGTCGTCGGGTACGACGACAACGCGCTCGCCGCGATCTCCGACCCGCCGCTCACGACCGTCAGCCAGGCCGACGACCTGATGGCCGACGCAGCACTCCGGCTCGCCACGGAGGAGACCGCCGCGATCCTCGCCGAGCCGAAGCGGGTCATCCTGAAGCCGGTGCTCGTCGTCAGGCGATCGGCGTAGCGCTTGCGCTCGCGGCGATCGTCGATGAGCGAGCGCTACGCCGACTGCCGGATCACGAGCTTCGGGGGAAAGACGATCCGCTGCGGCCTCGCCAGGCACTCCGCTCGTCGCTCGGTGGCCAGGAGGTACGCCTCGGCCGCGAACTCCTCGGCGGACTGCCGGATCGAGGTGAGCGGAGGGGTCGCGATCGCGGACATCGGGCTGTCGTCGTAGCCGACGACGGCCAGCTGCTCGGGGATCTTGATCCCCTTCTGGCGCGCCACCGCCATCATGCCGGCGGCGGTGGCGTCCCCCGCGGCGCAGAAGACGGCGTCGATGGGCCGCCGCTCCTCGAGGAGACGCGTCATCACGTTCACGCCGTCCTTGTGCGAGTAGTAGCTCACCTCGATGACGTCCCGGGTCGAGAAGCGCAGGCCGCGCTCGGCGCACGCCTTCGCGAACCCGTTCACCCGCTGGACCGCGTTGTAGCTGCCGTTGCGGTGGAGATCGCCGGCGACGACGGCGATCGACGTGCGACCGATCTCGGCCAGGTGCCGGCCGGCCAGGTACCCACCGGCGAAGTTGTCGCACGAGACCGTGGACGCGCCCTCCACCTCCTCGTCCACCAGGATCACGGGCGCGCCCACGTCTCGGAACGGCGCGGTGTCGCCTGCGTCGAGGCGAACGCAGATGCCGATGAGCGCGGTGGGCTTCGGCTCGCCCTCGAGGAGCTTCCAGAGCCGTGTCCGGTCGACCACTCGTTCCTCGGTGAAGACCCCGGTCTCGACGATCGACTGGCCGGGCTTCAGGCGCTTCTTGAGGCACGAGTAGATGGAGCCCGGGAACCCCTTGGCGAGCATGGCGGAGGCGACGGCGATGCGTAGCTGGGGCTCCACCGTCTTGTCCTCCTCCGGTGCTCGCACAGCCTACTCTGGGTGGCGGCGCGACCCAAGCGAGCCTGCCGGCTCGACCGCCTACCTCCATCCGCCCACCGTGCGCGTCGAGGATGCCGCGGGTGGTAGATTGAGGTACCAGTCGAGCACGCCCCATCCCAGGGAGCACCTCATGGCCGACCCCCTCGTCATCGCGCGCGCTGGGAACCAGGACCTCGCGTTGCTGCCGGAGATGGCCAACCGCCACGGCTGCATCACCGGCGCCACCGGCACCGGAAAGACCATCACCCTGCAGGTGCTCGCCGAGCGGTTCTCGAAGATCGGTGTGCCCGTGTTCCTGGCCGACGTGAAGGGAGACCTCACCGGCATCGCCAGGGCCGGGGAGCTCTCCGAGAAGTTGAAGGTGCGGCTCGGCGCGCTCGGCCTGGCCGCGCCCGCCTGGGCGGGCTGCCCTGCCGTGCTGTGGGACGTGTGGGGCGAGCAGGGCCACCCGGTGCGCGCCACCGTCAGCGACATGGGGCCGCTCTTGTTCGCGAGGCTCCTCAACCTGAACGAGACCCAGGAGGGCGTGCTGGCGCTGGCGTTCAAGGTCGCCGATGACAACGGCCTCCTCCTCCTCGACCTCAAGGACCTGCGCGCGCTGCTCCAGTTCGTGGGCGACAACGCCGCGCAGCTCAGGACGCAGTACGGCAACGTCAGCGCGGCCAGCATCGGCGCGATCCAGCGCGGCCTCCTCCAGATCGAGCAGCAGGGCGGCGACAAGTTCTTCGGCGAGCCGATGCTCGACGTCGCCGACCTCATGCAGACCAGCGACGGCAAGGGGGTCATCAACGTCCTCGCCGCCGACCGGCTGATGAACAACCCCCGTCTCTATGGCAGCTTCCTCCTGTGGCTCCTCTCGGAGCTGTTCGAGAACCTGCCCGAGGTCGGCGATCGGGAGGAGCCGAAGCTGGTCTTCTTCTTCGACGAGGCGCACCTGCTCTTCTCCGAGGCGCCGCCGGCGCTGGTCGAGAAGGTCGAGCAGGTGGTGCGCCTCATCCGCTCGAAGGGCGTGGGCGTCTACTTCGTCACCCAGAACCCGATCGACATCCCGGACCGGATCCTGGGCCAGCTCGGCAACCGCGTGCAGCACGCGCTCCGCGCGTTCACGC
>JAEZXM010000435.1 GCA_023419875.1 Pseudomonadota bacterium
CGTACGTTCAGGGCATGAACGCGCTCCTCCCGCCGGACGTCGCCGTCCGCGCGGCGCGCCTCGAGCCGGACGGCTTCGACGCGCGGCGGAGCGCGCGGGGAAAGCGGTACCGCTACGTCATCGAGAACGGTCCCGTTCGCGCGCCCCTCTCGCGCCTGTACGCCTGGCAGCACTACCTGCCGCTCGACGCGGGCGCGATGCGCGCCGGCGCGGTGCACCTCGTCGGCCGCCACGACTTCGCCGCCTTCCAGGCGAGCGACTGCGCCTGCGCTCACGCGGTCCGCGACGTCCGGCGCCTGGAGGTGCTGGGCGAGCGCGGCGGGCGGATCGAGCTCGTCGTCGAGGCGACCGCGTTCGTGAAGCACATGGTGCGGAACTTCGTCGGGACGCTCGTCGAGGTCGGGCTCGGGAAGCGCGCGCCGGGGTCGCTCCCGGCGCTGATCGAATCGCGGGACCGGACCCGCGCGGGGCCGACCGCGCCGCCGCAGGGGCTCGTCCTCGACGAGGTGTTCTACGAGGGAGCCGGGAACGCGCCGGACGCGGACGAGGACGGCGGCTGAGACGAAATGCCCGGCCTGGGGCTCCTCCCCTGCGCGGGCCCGAGCAGCGGCCCGTGTTAGAATCCCGCCCTTTCCCGCACCGCGGCGGAGCCCACATGAGCCAGAAGAAGCTGAAGGTCGGAGTCCTCGGCGCGACCGGCATGGTCGGACAGCGCTTCCTCGCCCTGCTCGAGAACCACCCCTGGTACGAGGTCACGCTGGTCGCCGCGAGCCCCAGCTCCGCCGGCAAGCCCTACGCAGAGGCGGTGAAGGGCCGCTGGGCGCTCAGGTCCCCGATCCCGACGGCGCAGGCGGGCCTCACCGTCCAGGACGCCTCCCAGGTCGAGAAGATCGCGGGCGCGGTGGACTTCGTCTTCTGCGCGGTCGACATGTCGAAGGAGGAGACGGCGAAGCTCGAGGAGGCGTACGCCCGGGCCGAGACCCCGGTCGTCTCCAACAACTCGGCCCACCGGGCCACCCCCGACGTGCCGATGATGATCCCGGAAGTGAACCCCGAGCACGCCGCGGCCGTCGAGGCGCAGCGCCGCCGGCTCGGCACCTCGCGCGGGTTCGTGGCGGTGAAGCCCAACTGCTCGCTCCAGAGCTACGTCCCCGCGATCCACCCGCTCATGGGCTTCGGCCCGAAGCGGATCGCGGTCTGCACCTACCAGGCGATCTCCGGCGCAGGGAAGACGTTCGAGAGCTGGCCCGAGATGGTGGACAACGTCATCCCCTTCATCAAGGGCGAGGAGGAGAAGAGCGAGAAGGAGCCGCTCAAGATCTGGGGCAAGCTCGCCGACGGAAAGATCGTCCCGTCCGCCGAGCCGGTGATCACCGCCCAGTGCATCCGCGTCCCGGCCTCCGACGGCCACATGGCCGCGGTGTTCGCGGCCTTCGACCGCAAGCCCGCCCGCGAGCAGGTGCTCGAGGCCTGGAAGACCTTCGCCGGGAAGCCGCAGGCCCTGAAGCTCCCCTCGGCGCCGGCGCCGTTCCTCTCCTACTTCGAGGACGACGCCCGGCCGCAGACCAGGCTCGACCGCGACGCCGGCAACGGCATGGGCGTCACGATCGGCCGCCTCCGGCCCGATCCGATCTTCGACTGGCGCTTCGTATGCCTCTCCCACAACACGGTCCGTGGCGCCGCCGGCGGCGCGGTGCTCACCGCCGAGCTCCTGACCGCCGAGGGCTTCATCAAGGCGAAGTGAGCCGGCTCTCCGGCGCAGGCACCGCGAGCCAGCGTGGCCGCCGGTGCTCCTCCACCACCTCGCGCACGTCCGCGATCACCTGCTCGACCTGGTCGTCGGTCATGGCGGAGTAGAGCGGGAGGGAGATCGACCGGCGGTACACCTCGTCCGCCACCGGCAGGCTCTCGGGCCGGTAGCCGAAGGTCTCCCGGTAGTACGGGTGCTCGTGGAGCGGGATGAAGTGCACGGACGTCCCCGTGCCGCGCGCGCCGAGCGCCTTCATGAAGGCGGCCCGGGCGATCTCCAGCAGGTCGGGGACGATCTTCGCGACGTAGAGGTGGTGGGCGCTCGTCCGGTCCGGCGGAGGGCGCAGCCGCTCCAGCTCTTCCAGGTCGCCGAAGGCCTCGTCGTAGCGCGCGGCGATGGCGGCGCGCCGCTCGCGCATCTCCCCGGCGCGCACGAGCTGCGCCAGCCCGAGCGCGGCGGCGACGTCCGGGAGGTTGTACTTGAAGCCCGCCGCGAGGATCTCGTAGTACCAGCTCCCATCGGCCATGTAGCGCTTCCAGGCGTCTCGCGAGATGCCGTGGAGCGACATGATCCGCATGCGGTCCGCCCAGTCGGCGCGCGCGGTCACGGCGGCCCCGCCTTCACCGGTCGTGATCGTCTTCGTGGCGTAGAACGAGAAGCAGGTCACGTCGGCGAGCGTTCCGATCTCGCGGTCGCGGTAGCGGCAGGGGAAGGCGTGGGCCGCGTCGGCGACGACGGCGATCTCCCGCGGCCTCGCCAGGGCGGTGATCTCGTCCATGTCGGCCGGGACGCCGCCGAAGTGGACGGGGACGATGGCCCGGGTCCGCGGCCCGATCGCGTCGGCGACCGCCTCGGGATCGACGTTGTGATCGGACGCGCGCACGTCCACCAGCACCGGGGTCGCGCCCAGATAGTCCACCACCTCTGCGGTCGCCGCGAACGTCAGCGTGGGGACGATCACCTCGTCGCCCTCCCGCACACCGGCCGCCTCCAGGGCGAGGTGCAGGGCGGCCGTGCAGGAGCTCACCACCAGGCAATGGGGCGCGCCCACGGCGCCGCCGAACGCCGCCTCGAGCTTCTTGGCCTTCGGCCCGGTCGTGATCCAGCTCGACCGCAGCACCTCCACGACCGCGTCGATCTCGGCCTGCGTGACGTGAGGCAGCGCGAAGGGGATGAAGGGGTGCGCGGGCATCGGGCGGCCTTCAGAGCGTAAACACACCGGCTCCCACGAGCCGGGCCTCGGGGCGGACGGTCACTTCCCCCCCGCGCCGCGCGCGGCGGCGGCGAGCGAGCGCAGAGCGGACTTCACCGGCGCGCCCCGGGCACCGAGCAGCCGCTCCGCCAGCTCGTCCGCCCTGTTCACGGAGCTCCGGGCGAACCGCGCGCCGTGAGCCTTCGCGATGCGCGCCAGGTCCTCGGGGCGCACCGCGGTCCAGGAGCGGAGGACGGCGTAGGACGCGAGCGACGCCACCGTGCCCCCGAGCTCCTGCTTGTAGCTCGACTCGCCGTGGAGGAAGTGGAGCGTCCGGTATCCGCGCTCGATGCAGTACCGGATGCCCGCGAGCTGGGCCAGCCGTCCGGGCCGGTGCTTGGCGAGCCGGTCGTCGTGGCCGATCACCCAGCCGAACAGCTCGGGTCCGCAGCGGATGTCGATCACCCCGGCGTAGACCCGCTCGCCCTCGTGCAGGACCGTCACGCACCCGCGGCGCCGGGCCACGCGCGCGATGCCCTCCTCGTACTCCGGGCCGAAGACCGAGCGCACGTTCTTCGACGCCATCCGCTCGCGGTTGAGGCGGACCGTCTCCGCGATCCACCACCCCGGGATCTCCGCTCCCTCGCGGGTGGAGAAGCAGGCGGCCGGGAGCTCCCGGGCCAGCCGCCGCGCGTAGTAGCGGCTCCGGGCGACGAAGTCCTTGCTCAGCATGCCCTCGTACTCGGGCACGGTGGCGGGCAGGGCGAGGCGCATCTCCGTGGCCTCGCGCACCGCGAGGAGAGGCCGTCCGATGGCCCGCGGATCCGGCAGGGCGTCCACGAGGCCGGTCTCGACGCGCCGCACCCCGGGGTTGCGCGAGAAGATCGCCTCCGCGAACGCCGCGATCGCCTCCGCGGGGGGCGCCGTGAACCGGCCGAGGACGTGCACGGTCCCGCCGCTCCGGGTGAAGAGGAAGGCGCTCCGGATCTCCCCGTCGAGACGGCGGACCAGCGCGAGCGTCGGGCTCTCCGGTCGGTCGAAGTACTCGACGAACTCGCGGGTGCAGGCGTAGCTCTGCGCCGTGCGTTCGTAGATCTCCCAGAGCTCGGGCGCGAGCGGGGCGGGGTGGAGCTCCACCGAGAGCGGATCGGTCGAGACGCCGCTCGCCCGGTTCGACGCGCGCGGGAGACCCGTCGCGGTCTCGTCTCGGAGAGGGCCCGGCGTGAGCGGCGGTCCGCCGACTTGCATGTTCGCTCCTGGTGCGGGGTCTTCCGGGCTCACGCTAATCACGGGCGCCGCCTCGCGGCTCGCGTCCTTCGCGAGGATGCTCGCCTGCACCGATCGCCGCGTGCCGAACGCGCAGCCCCGCGCGAGCGCTCGCGGCGGGCTGCGTGCGACGCGCGCCCGCTCTATCGTGAGGGCTCCGAGTCGCGCGGGTGGTGGGCCGGAGCGACGGACCGGTCGAGGGGGAAGCCGTGAATCCCGAGGTGCTGGCGGAGTGGTTCGAGCGGCAGGGCCATCGCGTGGTCCGTACGCCCACGAGCTGGTGGTACGAGGCCAGCGGCCGCGTGTACCAGGCGTTCCCGTTCCACTGGTCGATCCGGCCGCCCGAGGACGAGGTCCTGGGCCTCCTGCGTACGCACCGGGCGCTCGCGCTGCGCTACTCGACGCCGCTCGACGCACCCGAGGGCCGGGTGAGCTATCACGCGATCTGCACGGATCGGGAGTATGGGGCCCGCCGCCTGGACAGCCGCGCGCGCAACGCGGTCAAGAATGGGCTCTCGCACGCGCGGGTGGAGCGCGTTCCGCTCGAGCGCGTCGCCGAGGAGGGGTGGGCGATCGAGGTGGACACGTGCCGGCGGCAGGGGCGCGCGCTCCCGATGACGAGGGAACGCTGGCGCCGGCGGTATCTCGCGGCCGCCGCGCTCCCCGGGTTCGAGGCGTGGGGTGCGCTCGTCCAGGGGCGGCTCGTGGCCTCCATGCTCTGCGTCCGCGTGGACGACTGGGTCGAGGTG
The DNA here is from genome assembly GCA_023419875.1 of Pseudomonadota bacterium. Taxonomy (GTDB): domain Bacteria; phylum Myxococcota; class Myxococcia; order Myxococcales; family Anaeromyxobacteraceae; genus Anaeromyxobacter. The sequence continues at coordinate 4,958 of JAEZXM010000435.1, forward strand.
CTCTCGCAGCAGAGCCTCGCCGAGTTCCTCACCGCTCGGGTCAACAACGCGCTCACCTTCACGTTCACGGAGGACGCCGTCCGCCGCCCCGGCGTGAGGGCCGTCTTCTACACGCTCCAGTCCCTCGACGCGCCGGCGAGGGTCGACGAGTTCAAGTTCCGCATGGGCTACCTGGCGGCGCCGCTGCGCCAGCGCGTCGTGGTCCATCCGTGGGCGCTGAAGGCGATCCTTCCCGCCTCGCACCGCCTGCTCAGAGCGGCGCTCCGGCTGCGGCCCTCGAGCCGCTGGCTCGCGAAGGCCGAGGGGATGCTCCGGTTCCACGAGGAGGGCAAGCTCGCCGCCGAACGGCAGGAGTGGCCCGAGGTGCTCCGCGAGGGGAAGCACACCGTGCGCGTGCCGCAGGAAGGGTACGGCGTCGCTGCGCCCGACCCGCTCCGGGCGGTGTCGGTGTTCCCGCCGCCCGGGCGCGGCGCGGTGTCGGACGGAGCGTCACATGACCGGGCGCACCCGTAGCGCGCGCGGCGTCTACCTCGCCGCGAAGCGCGCGCTGGACGTGATCGGCGCGGGCGCCGGGCTCCTCGTGCTCTCGCCCGTGCTCGTCGCCGCCGCGGCGGCGGTGAAGCTCTCGTCGCCGGGCCCCGTCCACTTCCGCCAGGCGCGGGTCGGCCGGGGCGGGCGGCCGTTCGAGATCTTGAAGCTCCGCTCGATGCGGATCGGCGAGGGCGGTCCCGCCGTGACGGCCCGGGGTGACGGGCGCGTGACGCGCGTGGGCAGGCTGCTGCGGCGGACGAAGCTCGACGAGCTCCCCCAGCTCTGGAACGTGCTCGCGGGCGACATGAGCCTGGTCGGCCCGCGGCCCGAGGTGCCGCGGTTCGTGGCCCGGTTCCCCGCCGACTACGAGCGGATCCTGACCGTCCGGCCCGGCCTCACGGACTGGGCCGCGCTCCAGTACCTCGACGAGGAGGCGGTGCTCGCCTCGGCGCCGGATCCCGAGGCCGCGTACGTGGAGCGCGTCCTCCCGGCCAAGATCGCCGCCTACCATCGCTACCTGAGCGAGATGTCGCTCCGGACCGATCTCGGCATCCTGGCGCGGACCGCGGTCGCCCTCCTCAGGTGAAACTCTCACCGGGGCCGGCCGAGCCTGCGCCGGAGGCTCGCCGACGCCTGGTCCGCGACCTCGACCAGGAACGGGAGCGGGTCGCGGAACGAGAAGGTGGCCTCGGGCACGACCCACGGCGTCTCGGCGACGGCGCGGGCCAGCGCCGCGAGCCGGCGGAGGCCGCGGCGCTGCTCGCGGATGGCCACGAGGTCGGGGAGGAGGAAGCGCATGCGGCGCCCTTCCTCGAAGCTGCGGCCCCGTGGGACGCGGCCGTGCAGCGCGAGCTCCAGCGCCGCGAGCGGCACGTCCGCCCCGGCGCGGACGTACAGCGGCAGCGTCCCCCACAGCCGCGGGTTCACCTCCATGAGCACCGGCGGGCGCCCGGGCGGGAGCTTGAACTCGACCATCGCCACCCCGGTCCAGTCGAGCGCCGTGAGCAGCGCGGTCGCGGAGCGGAGCGCCTCGGGCACGACGCGGGACTCGCAGAAGGTCGAGACGCCGCCGCTCGCCTGCGCCTCCCGGAGGCGCACGTGCCCGCCCACGCAGGCGGGCGCGCCGCGCACGAACACCCCGGCGATCCCGCAGCCCTGCCCTTCGACCCGTTCCTGGAGGAGCACCGTCCCGCGCGCGCGGACGAAGGCGGCGAGCCGCGGCAGGTCCGCTTCGCCCTCGAGCACGAGGTAGCGATGGTCGCGGCCGGGCGGGACCCCGAGCTCGCTGTCCACCTTGGCGTAGAGCGGCCAGCCATGGGCGGCGGCGAGCGAACAAACCTCCCGCCCCAGGTCCACCTCGGACGTCCCCGCGTCCACGAGCCGCGTGCCCGGCACCGGTACGCCGGCGCGCGTCGCCGCCTCGAGCACACGGGACTTGTGTCCGCACAGTTCGAGG
>JAEZXM010000440.1 GCA_023419875.1 Pseudomonadota bacterium
AGCTCCTCCTCGATGGCGGCCGCCGCCCGCGCGAGCGCGCCGGACGGGAGCGGCTCGGGCTCGAGCGTGCCGAGCAGCGCATGCAGCTGCTCCGCCTCGCGCCACGCGCCGGCACAACCCTCGCACCCCTGCGCGTGCGCGAGGGCGGCCTCGCGCTCCGGATCGCCGGGCGGGAGGGCCACGAGGCCGGGGGCATCGGCGCGGAGGCGTTCACAGATGGTCATGTGGGCTCCTCGGCCACGAGATCGGCGAGCAGGGTCCGGAGCGCGGCGTACGCGCGGAAGGCCCGGACCTTGGCGGCCGCCTCCGAGATGCCCAGCGCCCGGCCGACGTCGGCGAGGCCGAGGCCTTCGAACCGGTGCAGGTGCACCACCACGCGCTGGGGCTCCGGCAGTCGATCGAGCGCGGCCCGCACCCGCTCGGCCCGCTCCTTCTCCAGCGCCGCGGCCACCGGGTCCCCGCGGGGACCGGGCTCGGGCACCCCGTCGGCGTCCCGCTCGTCATCTTGGCCGGGCTGGCCGAGCCGCCCCTGCTTCCGGAGCCAGTCGACGCGGACGCGCGCCGCAATGGTGAAGGCCCAGGGGCGCAGCCTCTCGCCTCTGCGCCAGGACGCCCGCGCGGCGTGGATCTTGAGGAAGGTCGTCTGCAGGAGGTCCTCCGCAGCGGGCCCCGCGCCGACCGCGCGCGAGAAGAAGCCCATCATCGAGGGGGCGAGGAGGCCGAACAGACGCCGGAAGGCGCCGGGATCGCCGGCGACATAGGCCTCCATGAGGGCCTCCTCGTCCACCTCGACTCGCATACGCGAGGCACACGCGCTCGGTTACCGGCGCGGCCGTAACCTCCGTCTCGCCCCGGCGTATCCCCGGAGCGTGAGGTTCCGTGGTCCAAGGGCCTCCAGGGAGCTAGGACATGGTACGCGTGAACGGCCCGAGAGCGATCTTCTGGCTGCCGGTCGTGGCCCTCCTGGGGGCAGGAGTCGCCGCGGGATTCTTGATGCGCGCGGACGCGGCCCCGCAGCCGACTGCAACGAACGCCCAGGCCGCGAAGGCCCAGGAGGATCCACCGATGTGTCCGCCCCCGAAGCGATCCGCCGAGGAGCTGAAGAAGAAGCTCACGGCCCGCCAGTACGAAGTCACCCAGGAGGACGGCACCGAGCCGCCGTTCCAGAACGAGTTCTGGAACGAGCACCGCGACGGCATCTACGTCGACGTGGTCTCGGGCGAGCCGCTCTTCAGCTCGCTCGACAAGTACGACTCGGGCACGGGGTGGCCGAGCTTCACGAAGCCGCTCGAGCCCGACAACGTCAAGACGCGCACCGACCACAAGCTCTTCATGCCGCGCACCGAGGTCCGCTCGAAGATGGGCGACTCGCACCTCGGGCACGTGTTCGACGACGGCCCGGCGCCGACCGGGAAGCGCTACTGCATGAACTCGGCCTCGCTGCGGTTCGTGCCGGTGGAGCGGCTCGAGGCCGAGGGGTACGGGAAGTACCTTGCGCTCTTCCAGCAGCGCAAGGAGACGAAGGCGGAGGCGCCCGCGCGGACGGGCGGGGCGCAGCCATGAGGGCGGCGTTCGCGGGGCTGGCGGCGATCGCCGTCGCGGGCGCGGCGTTCTTCGCCGTCGCGCCGAACCGCGCGACGGGGGCGAAGGAAGGAAAGGCAGGGGCGATGCAGATCGGGAACCCGAGCGTCGGCACGAAGCCCGGCAACGTCGGCCACGGCACGCAGCTCACGCCCACGAAGGGGAACGAGCTCGCCGTCTTCGCTCAGGGGTGCTTCTGGGGCGTCGAGGAGCGCTTCCGGAAGGTTCCGGGCGTGGTGGCGACCGCGGTGGGATACACCGGTGGCACCAAGGAGAAGCCGACCTACGAGGAGGTCTGCGCGCACGGGACCGGCCACGCCGAGGCGGTGCTGGTCGAGTTCAACCCCGCGAAGGTCAGCTACCGCGAGCTGCTCCGGTTCTTCTGGACGACGCACGATCCGACGAGCGGCGATCGCCAGGGGCCCGATGTCGGCGACCAGTACCGGTCGGCCGTCTTCACCTTCGGCCCCGAGCAGGAGGCGGCGGCGCTCGCCTCGCGCGACGCGTACCAGCAACAGCTCCGGGACCGGATCACCACCCAGATCGCGCCGGCCGGGAAGTTCTGGATCGCCGAGGACTACCACCAGCAGTGGGACGAGAAGCACGGCTACCTCTCGTGCCCGCTGCCGCACAAGCCGCGGATGAAGGGGGAGTCGCAGGCGGCGGCGCACTGAGGTGCTCGCGCGGCCCGCTCGGCCTTCGACAGGCTCAGGCCGAGCGGAATGCAACACCCCGCAACCAGAAGGTCCGCTCGTGGTGAGCCTGTCGAACCACGAGCGGTCGCGCGCTGCCCCTCGCCCTTCGACAGGCTCAGGGCGAGCGGGGTTTGGCACTTCCCGCTCGTGCTGAGCCTGTCGAAGCACGAGCGGAGACCGCCGCGCCTCACACCCCCGGCTGCGAGGGCGCCCCGCTCGCGGGGCGCGAGGCCATGTTCCGCGCGAACTCCTCCCCCGCGCGCCGCATCTCCTCGACGGTCAGGTCCTTCACGTGGGTCGCGAACGACCACACGTAGCCGAACGGGTCGGCGACGCCCGCGCACCGGTCGCCCCAGAACATGTCCGCCGGCGGCATGGTCGGCTTCGCGCCCGCGTCGACCGCCCGCCGGAACGCGCCGTCGCAGTCCGGGACGTAGAGCCACATGGTCACCGGCACCGGCGACTGGGCGTTCGGAGCCGCCTGGGTCATCCCCGGCATCTCGTCGTTCACGAAGAACGTGGAGCTGCCGATGCGGAGCTGCGCGTGCCAGACGTACTTGCCGTCGGGCGACATCATGCGCGCGTCCTCCCGGGCGCCGAGGGCGCGCACGTAGAACTCGATCGCGCGGGCCGCGTCGCGGACGACGAGGTTGGGCGTGAGCGTGGGCATGTCCTGCGGAACGGGGTTCACTCCGGCCATGGCTCCTCCTCTCGGTGAGAGGCGGGGCCTATGCCGGAGGACGGCGCCGGAGCGAGGCCACGATGGGGGATCCTCCACCCCGGGGCCCTGCCGGGCGGCGGAGCGGTCTGACGAGCGATCATGACTTGTGAAGCGCCCGGTATGCAGGGAGGGGGGCCCCGACGGCTTCGCCGGCGGGGCGGGGCGGCACGCCCCGTTACGATCATGCGCGAAACGGCTGTCGTGATTCGCGTCACCGAAGGTGATCGCGAGTCGCGAACTGCCGTTTAGCGCGTCGCGCGGGCCCACGCTTCGCGACGTACACGGGCGAAGCGCTCGGCGTGGGCCCGCTGCTGGGCGCGCAGGCAGAGCACCAGGACCGGAGCCGTGACGAACGACACGGCGGTCCAGATGGCCAGGAAGGTTCCGATGGCGACCAGGGAGGAGGCGACGACCGTCATGCCCACGTCCCCTGAGCAAGAACCGATCCCCTCGCTTCCGCCGGGCGTGAAACTCCGATGACCCTCGGAAGCTTCGAGGAATCCCGGACCCGGTCCCGTCCGGAGCCCACAAAAACCTGCGCCGGCGTCCGGGCCTGCGCACGTACTGCGCGGAAGAATGCGGCCCGTGCCCGGTGCGGGGACCGAGCACGGGCCGCGAAGATCTACCGGCGCCTGCGCCTACGCCGCCTTTCCCGCGGTCCCGCCGCGGGCTCCGGCGGCCTCACCGCCCGTGCGCAGCGCGTACGAGACGCCCTCGGGCGTGCGGAAGGTGAATCCGACGATCCGGTCACCCTCGATCGCCCCCATGGCGCGGAAGGTGGATTCGAGCTCGGCCGCGAAGCCGCGGGGGACCCCGAGCTCCTCGAGCGTGCGGGGGGCCAGCGTCTGATTCGCGGCCTTCGTCTCGGCGGCCGCCTCGCGCTTCGGGAAGACGAAGCGCCGGAACTCCGGCTCCGGCACCGGCGGGAGCCGGTGCGCGTGGGCCGCATCCGTGATGGCCCGGAGGCCGATCACCAGCGCGAACGTGTCGAACATGTGAAGCACCTGCCTTTCTCGGACACGCGAGAGACCCGCGTCCGACGGGGAGAAGGTGCGATCGCGGCGGGCTCACGTCCAATCGCTGCTCGGCGCCTGTTCGATAACGACGGGTTATCCTTGCACCTTCAACCGTCCTGCGGGGTCGTTTTCGCTGAAAGTGAGAACGGCCGACACCCGATCGTCACGGAAAGTGCGGCCCGGGCGCGCAGCTCGCGACCTCGTGCCGCGGTGCGCCGATGTCCGCACGTGCGCTCTTGCGGGCCTCCCGCACCGGGACCCACCCGCAGCCCACGCGGCCTCGCGCCCGACAGGGTGCCGGTCCGCTCGTCCGCTTGACGGGATGGACATCCGTTGCCTAGGATGTCCGTTATGTTGGACGTGCATCCAGACAGGGCTTCGGCGGCCTCCGGGACCCCGGCCCGGGCGGCCCGCCCTCCTCTCGATCACCTCGACTGGCTGGAGGCCGAGGGCATCCACGTCCTCCGCGAGGTGGCGGGGCAGTGCGCAAACCCCGTGCTCCTCTTCTCCGGAGGAAAGGACTCGATCGTCCTCCTCCGGCTCGCGGAGAAGGCCTTCCGCCCGGCCCGGTTCCCCTTCCCGCTCCTGCACGTCGACACCGGCCACAACTACCCCGAGGTCGTCGCCTTCCGTGACCGGCGCGCGGCGGAGCTCGGGGAGCGGCTGCTGGTGCGCTCGGTGGAGGACTCGATGCGCCGGGGCACGGTGGTGCTCGCCCACCCCGAGGAGTCCCGGAACCGGCACCAGTCCATCACCCTGCTCGAGGCCATCGCCGAGCACGGCTTCGACGCCTGCATCGGCGGCGCGCGCCGGGACGAGGAGAAGGCGCGGGCGAAGGAGCGCGTCTTCTCCTTCCGCGACGCGTTCGGCCAGTGGGACCCCAAGAACCAGCGACCCGAACTCTGGAACCTCTACAACGCGAGGATCCACAAGGGCGAGAACATCCGCGCCTTCCCGCTCTCCAACTGGACCGAGCTCGACGTCTGGCAGTACATCGCCCGCGAGAAGCTGGAGCTGCCGTCCATCTACTTCGCCCACCGCCGCCCCGTCGTCCGGCGCGGCGGCGCGCTGGTCCCGGTGACGGCCATCACGCCGGCCCGCCCGGGCGAGGCGATCGAGGAGCTCTCGGTCCGGTTCCGCACCGTCGGCGACATCACCTGCACGGCGCCGGTCGAGTCCACGGCAGACACGCTGGAGGCGATCGTGGCCGAGACCGCGACCACCACCATCACCGAGCGCGGGGCCACGCGCCTCGACGACCAGACGTCCGACGCCTCGATGGAGCAGCGCAAGAAGGAGGGCTATTTCTGATGAGTGCCGCCGAGCTTCTGGCCCCGCCCCAGGACCACGGCCTCCTCCGGTTCATCACCTGCGGCTCCGTGGACGACGGCAAGAGCACGCTCATCGGGCGGCTCCTCGTGGACACGCGATCGGTCCTCGCCGACGCGCTCTCGGCCATCGAGCGGACCTCGAAGCGCCGCGGCCTCGAGACCGTGGACCTCTCGCTCCTCACCGACGGCCTCCAGGCCGAGCGCGAGCAGGGGATCACCATCGACGTCGCCCACCGCTACTTCTCGACCGGCACCCGCAAGTACATCATCGCCGACGCGCCCGGGCACGAGCAGTACACGCGCAACATGGTGACCGCCGGCTCCACCGCCCACCTCGCGGTGATCCTCGTGGACGCGCGCAAGGGCGTGCTCACCCAGACCCGGCGCCACTCGTACATCGCGCACGAGCTCGGGATCCCGCACCTCGTGATCGCCGTGAACAAGATGGACCTGGTGGACTTCTCCGAGGAGGTGTTCGCCCGCATCGAGCGCGAGTACCGGGAGTTCGCCGGCAAGCTGGGGATCGCCGACGTGCGGTTCATCCCCATCTCCGCCCTCGCCGGCGACATGGTGGTCGAGCGCGGCCGGCGGCTGGGCTGGTATCGCGGGCCGACGCTCCTCGAGCTGCTCGAGCGCGCGCCGGCGGCGCACACCGAGGCGCCGGAGCGGTTCCGGCTTCCGGTCCAGTGGGTCTGCCGGCCGCACACCGAGGCGCACCACGACTACCGCGGGATCGCGGGCCGGGTGGAGTCGGGCGAGGTGGCGGTGGGGGACGAGATCGAGGTGCTGCCGTCGGGCCGCCGGAGCCGCGTGCGGTCGATCCGGCTGGGCGACGTCGCGCTCCAGCGCGCGCGAAGCGAGCAGTCGGTGACGATCGAGCTCGCGGACGCCGTGGACGTCTCGCGCGGCGACCTCCTCGCCCACGCCGCCGCGGGTCCGGAGCCGACCCGCGCCCTCGACGCCGTCGTCTGCTGGCTCTCCGAGCGTCCGCTCTCGCGCCAGCGCCGGTACGTGGTGCGCCACACCACCCGGGAGACGCTCGCCCAGGTCCCGGAGATCGCCTGGCGCGTGGACCTCACCGCGCTCGCGCACGTCCCGGCCGACACCCTCCAGATGAACGACATCGGGCGGGTGCGGGTGCGGCTCGCCTCGCCCATCGCCGCCGATCGCTACGCCGACGACCGGGACACGGGCTCGTTCATCCTCGTGGACGAGGCCACCAACGACACCGTCGCCGCGGGGATGATCCAGTGAGCTTCTACGCAGAGCTGAAGGACCTCGCCGCCTCGCTCGAGGGCAAGCCGCCCGCCGAGATCCTCGCCGCCGCCGCCGCCCGCCACCCGGGACGGATCGCCCTCGCCTGCTCCTTCGGCGCCGAGGATTGCCTGCTCGTGGACGCGGTGGCGAGAGCGGGCCTCGCCGTCGAGGTGTTCACGCTCGACACCGGTTACCTCTTTCCCGAGACCTACGAGCTCTGGAAGCAGCTCGAGGCGCGGTACGGGATCACGATCCGCGCCGAGCGGACGGCGCTGCCGCCCCCGAACCCGGCCGCGCCGCCGCCCTGGGAGGTGGACCCGGACGCCTGCTGCGAGGCCCGCAAGGTCGTGCCGCTGCGGAACGCGCTCTCCCGGCTCGGCGCCTGGGTGACCGGCATCCGCCGCGACCAGACCGCCGACCGCGCGAACGCGAAGGTGATCGAGTGGGACGGCCGCTTCGGCCTCGAGAAGGTGAACCCGCTCGCCGCCTGGACCCACGACCAGGTCTGGGCCGAGCTCCGCCGGCTCGACGTCCCGGTGAATCCGCTCCACGCCCGCGGCTTCACCAGCATCGGCTGCGCGCCGTGCACGACGCCGGTGCGACCGGGCGAGGACCCGCGCGCCGGCCGCTGGCGCGGGCGCGAGAAGACCGAGTGCGGGCTGCACCTCCGGCCGTCGGCGGCGAAGGGCTGAAGGACCGGAGGACCGGCGATTCGCCCCTCCTCGGGCCCGCGCCCGGCTCCCGGGCGCGTTAGGAGCGGTCGATGCTCCGGACCGCAGCCCTCACCGCTGCAGCCCTCGCGTGCTTCGCGGCCAACTCGCTCCTCGCCCGGAGCGCCCTCGGGGCAGGGCTCGCCGATCCGGCGACCTTCACCGCGGTCCGCCTCGCCGCGGGCGCGCTGGCGCTGCCCCTGATCGCGGCCCTTGCCGGGCGCGGGCGGCCCTCGGGCGGGAGCTGGGGATCGGCGCTGGCGCTGTTCGTCTACGCCGCCGCGTTCTCCCTCGCGTATCTCCGCATCGGGGCGGGCCCCGGCGCTCTCCTCCTCTTCGCGGCGGTGCAGGCGACCATGCTCGGCTGGAGCATCCTCCACGGCCAGCGGCCGTCCGCGGTGCAATGGCTCGGGGTCGCGCTCGCCCTCGGCGGCCTCGCGTTCCTGACGCTCCCCGGAGCGCGCGGATCGCTCGGCGCCGTAGACCCGCTCGGCGCCATGCTGATGCTCTCGGCCGGGGTGGCCTGGGGCGCGTACTCGCTCCGCGGCCGGGCCGCCCGCGATCCGATCGCGACGACGGCCGCGAACTTCCTGCGCGCCTCGGTGCTCGCGGTCCCGATGGCCCTGGCGCTCGCGCCGCGGCTCGAGGCGCGTCCTTCCGGCATCCTCCTCGCCGTCCTCTCGGGCGCGCTCGCCTCGGGCGTCGGCTACTCGATCTGGTACGCCGCCGTCCCGCGCCTCGGCGCGACGCGCGCCGCCACGGTGCAGCTCGCGGTTCCGGTGCTCACCGCGGCGGCGGCCGGGGCGCTCCTCGGCGAGCGCCTCACCGGCCGCCTCGCCCTGTCCGCGGTGGCGATCCTCGGCGGCATCGCGCTCTCCATGCGCCCGGCGAGCGCCGGCCGCACGCTCCTCCTCCGTACGACCGCTCGCCCGGGACACGGGGCACTCGCGCCACCCGCCGGCCGTGCTCACCCTTCCGCCGGGAGGAAAGCATGAAGAAGACCGTTTGGCTGGCTGCGCTCCTCGCCGCGCTGGGGCTCGCGTGCCGGGAGACGAGGCAGGAAGCGCAGGACACGGGCAGCGCCGCTCGCGAGGAGACCGAGGAGGCCGCGGAGGAGACGAAGGAGGCCACCGGCTCCGCCGCCGAAGAGGTCAAGGAAGCGGCGGAGGAGGCCGGAGAGGAGACGAAGGACACTGCGGAGGACGTGAAGGACGAGGTGGACTGAGAAGCGCTGCGCGCGGACGAAGCGAGAGCGGCCGTGCCGCCCCTGCCCCGGCGCGTCGAGCGCCGGGGCAACGGGGGTGCCGGCGCTTCACCGGATGACGACGCGCACGCCGTCCGTCCCGTGGAAGCGCCGGCCGTCGAACGTCCGACCGGCCAGGGTGACCTCGCGCGTTTCGGGCCCGAGCTCGAGCGCAGCCGTGACGAAGTGGGCGACGAAGTCGTCGCGCCCGTCCCCGTCCACGTCCTCGATGCTCGCGCGCGGCGCGCCCTGGGAGTTCCGCTCCACCGGCGCACCGGCGAACCAGACCGACGCGGGATCCACGAGCGCGGCGTCGAACGCTTCGCTCCCCAGCACCGCCACCACCGTGGACCCCTCCGAGCCCACCGGTATCGTCGGCATGGCGTCTCCGGGCTTCACCTCGATCCGCACCTCCACGATCTCCTGCTCGGGCGGAGCGCCGCCGCAGCCCAGCACGAACGGCCGGTAGTCGCTCCCCCACGGCGGGAAGGACGTGTCGCCGAAGCAGCGCGCGGCGGCGGGCCAGTCGTTCACGTCGACGTCACAGACCGTGAGGAGGCGGATGGAGAACTGCATCCGGAGGGTCTCCCCCGCCGCCCTCAGGACGTCGCGCGGGTCCTTGCGCGTGTAGGGATGCCACAGCTCGACGGTGGTCTCTCCATCGCCGAACGCGATCACCGCGCCGCCGTCCGAGGTCCCGGGAGGCGCCTCGGGCGGCGGCTCGGTGTCCAGGTAGGAGCAGAGCGCCGGATGATCGTCGATGACGCACTCCTCGTAGAAGTCGTCGGCGAACTGCTGGAAGCCGAACCGATCCCAGGAGTAGAGCAGGGCGTCGTCCCCGGCCGAGAGGCTCGCGCTGTCGTCGCCGTCGAGGTAGACGACGTGGCTCTGTGCGAACTGCGAGGTGTTCGCGCCCAGCCGGAACGACACGTACAGGTTCGTGTCGTCGCTCAGGGCGCGGATCTCGGCCGGCACGACCGCGTCCGGTCCATCCGTGAGCTCGGGCAACGCCGCCGCGAACCGCACGCTCACCGCGCCGTCCCACTCGCCTGGCGACAGGACGCCGTCCACCGCCGGCGTACCGCACGCAGCGTGAACCGGCGCGACCACGAGCGACGCGGCCGCCTCCGAGGAGTCCAGCGGATCCGGGGAAGAGCCTTCGCCGCAGGCTGCCGAGAAGAGCAGCGCAACCAGGCACGTTGCACGTCGCATGGATGTCCCTCCCGCCGCCAGCTTGGCCGCGGGTCGAGGGCAGTTCAAGGGTTTCCGAGCCCGAGCGCCGTCCTCCTCACATCCCCTCACACCGCCTCGCGCGTCCGCAGCTCCACGCGCCTGGGGTGCTGGCTCGCTTCCAGCTCGCTGAGCTGGAGCCCGCGCGCGACGTCGAGCTGCGTGAGGATCCCGCTCGGCACGCCGCCCTCCACGACGGGCAGCGCCCGCACGCCCGCCTCCTCGAACCGGCGCAGGGCGCGCGACACCTCCTCGTCGGCCTCGAGCGGCGTCACGCGGCGGATCACGTTCTCGACGGGGGTGCGCCGGCGTTCCTCGACCGGGACCTTCTGCACGTCCTCGAGCCCCACCACCCCCAGGACGTCCCCCATCGCTCCGACCGGGAACGCCGTCCGCTGCTCCCGGAGCATCCGCTCGGCCACCTCGAAGACGGGGGTGGACGGGTGGACGGGTTCCGGCCGCCAGACCACGAGATCCCGGACCCGCAGGTGCCCGAGCACCGCCCGGACGAGCACGCCCCGGCTCTCCGACTCCGCGCCCAGGTAGACGAAGAAGGCGATCACCAGGAGGAAGATGTTGGCGGACAGGAAGCCGAGGATCGCGAACAGGATCGCGAAGACCTTTCCCGCCCCGGCCGCCGCGCGCGTCGCGCGGAGCATCCCCATGCGTCCGACGAGCGCGGCGCGCAGGATGCGCCCGCCGTCCATCGGGAATGCGGGGAGGAGGTTGAACACGCCCAGGAGGACGTTCAGGTAGGCGAGCTGCGCGAGCGTGAAGTCCAGGTTGAACCAGGGCGTGCCCGCGAGCGCCCGGTAGAGCAGCCAGAAGCCGAGCCCGAGGGCGAGGCTCGTCGCCGGGCCGGCGAGCGCCATCACCGCCTCGGCGCGCGCGCCCCGCGGCGGCTCCGAGATCTGGGACACCCCGCCGATCATGAGGAGGGTGATGTCCCGGACCTGCCCGCCCCGGCGGAGCGCGTAGATCGAGTGCGCGAGCTCGTGGACGAGCACGGAGAGGAAGAGCCCGAGCGCCACGACCAGGCCCCAGAGGAACGGGGAGCCGGCGAGCCGGTCGGCGGGGATGCCGGCCATGCGGGCGGCCTCCCGGTACACGCGGCCGAAGGCGAACGCCAGGAGCGGCAGCACCAGGAGAAACGTCACGTGGATGCGGATGGGAATGCCTGCGATGCTTCCGATGCGGATCGCCCCACGGTCCATCCCGCCTCCCGCCGACCGCGCGGAGAACGCGGCCCCGGCCAGGAAGATGGGGACGTCGGAGGGTCCGGGCTCGCCTGGCCCCGGCACGGCAGGAGGAGCGTCGGCTCGACCCCTGCCGCCGCTGCCCCGGCGCGTCGAGCGCCGGGGCAGGGAGTCACGCGGCCCGCTCGCCCGCCGCAGGGGTCTTCGTGGTCGCCGTCCGGAGGACGTACGACGCACCGTCCGGCGTGCGGAACGTGAAGCCGGTGATCCGGTCACCGCGGGTCCGTCCCAGCGCCCCGAGCGTGGCCTCGATCTCGTGCGCCAGCGTCGCGGGCACGCCCAGCTCCTCCAGCGTGCGCGCTTCGCGCGTGGTGTTCACCGGCGTCAGCCGCTCGGCCCGGACGCCGGCGCCGCGCCGGCCCGGAAGCGCGAACCGCTCGAACTCCGGCTCCGGCACCACGGCGCCGTCCTTCCTGCCGGTGATCTCGTTCATCGCCGCGAACAACCCGAACATCGCCATCGTGTCGGTCATCATGTCGACTCCCTTTCCTTTCCAGGTCCCCGTTGACTCCGGGTTCCTTTCGCGAAGGAGAATGCCTCGGGGC
>JAEZXM010000457.1 GCA_023419875.1 Pseudomonadota bacterium
CTGGTGTTCGACGGCCCGCAGTACGTCCCCAAGGTGATCGGCGTGCCGGGCTCGCGCCCGGGCACGCGGCTCATTCCGCACTGGGCGAAGGGGCTCGACGGACCGTTTCACCGGGAGCACCCGGTTCCGCCGGTGCGCCCGGATCTGGAGCGGGCGCGGCGGGAGCTGGAGCTCGCGAAGCGGGAGCTCGGCGGGAAGATCCCGGAGCTCGTCTGGCTGACCGGCGACACCCCCGCGTCGTCGCGGGACGCCGAGTACTTCCAGTGGGTCCTGGAGCAGCGGCTCGGGCTCCGCATCCGGATCGACAAGCAGGTCTTCCAGCAGCGGCTCGCGCGGATGACGTCGGGCGACTTCGACCTCGTCGCCGCGGGCTGGGGGCCGGACTACGACGATCCGATGACCTTCGCCGACCTGTGGACGAGCTGGAACGAGAACAACCGCGGGCGGTGGAAGAACGCGCGGTACGACGAGCTGATCCACGAGGCCCTGGAGACGGCGGACCCCCGGCGGCGCCTCGAGGCGATGGCCGAAGCGGAGCGGATCGCGCTCGACGAGGTGGTGGTCCTCCCCACGGTCGAGGCGGCCTCGGTGTACGCCGAGTCGAGGCGGGTGCGCGGGATCCTGCGCCGCCGCTTCGGCACGGATCCCGACTTCACGTACGCCAGCGTCGTGGAGGAGCGCTGACATGTTCCGGTACGTCCTGAAGCGTCTGGGCGCGGGGATCCTGACGATCTACTTCCTCGCCACCGCTACGTTCGTCCTCATGCGCTCCGTGCCCGGAGATCCGCTCGCCCGCGGCAAGGCGCTGCGGCCCGAGATCCGCGAGAACCTGGAACGCAAGTACGGCCTCGACCAGCCGGTGTTCGTCCAGTACGGCGTCTACCTCGGCAACATGCTCCGGGGCGACTTCGGGATCTCCTTCACCCAGCAGAACCGCACGGTGAACGAGATCATCCGCAAGCACTTCCCGATCTCGGCCACGCTCGGCCTCTTCTCGCTCTTCTTCGCGACCCTCGGCGGCATCCTCTTCGGCGCCGCCGCCGCGAGGTCGCGCGGACGGATCGGGGACGGGGCGCTGATGCTGTTCGTCATCCTGGGGATCTCGGTGCCGAGCTTCGTGTTCGCGGCGCTTGCGCAATGGGGGCTGACGGAGCTCAACGTGTGGGCCGGGTACACGGTCATCCCGGTGGCGGGGTGGGGCACCGTCCGGCACATGCTGCTGCCGGCGCTCGTGCTCGGGCTCGGGACGATGGCGTTCCTCTCGCGGCTCATGCGCTCGTCGCTGCTCGAGGTCATCCACCAGGACTACGTGCGCACCGCCGCCGCCAAGGGGCTGCCGCCGGAGCGCATCTTCCTCTCCCACCAGCTCCGGAACGCCATCCTCCCGGTCGTCACCGTGCTCGGCCCCGCCATCGCCGCCATCACCACCGGTGGATTCGTGGTCGAGCAGGTGTTCGCCATCCCGGGCCTCGGCCGCTACTTCGTCCAGGCGGTCCAGCAGCTCGACTACTCGATGATCATGGGGCTGACGGTGTTCTACGGCGCGTTCCTGGTCCTGATGGTGCTCGTGGTGGACCTCGTCTACGGCCTCGTCGATCCACGGATCAGCGTCACGGGGAGTCGGGCGTGAGCGCGCCGGGGATTCCACAATCGACCGCGAGGCAGCCCGCCGGCCGCCGCCCCGAGGACTTCGCGCCGGTCGCCGAGCGACGCGGCGAGGCCGGACCGACGCGGCCCTCGCTCTCGTACTGGGCCGATGCGTGGATCCGGCTGCGCAAGAACCGCCAGGCGATCGTGTCCCTGGGCATCGTGGTGTTCCTGGGCCTCTTCTGCACGGTCGGCCCGCTCCTCTGGCCCGTCAATCCCAGCCAGCAGGACCTGAGCCGCTATCTCGAGCCGCCCAGCTTCGGTCGAACCGCGGTCGTGCTGGAGGAGCCGCCGCCGTTCGAGCCGATCACCGTCCCCGACGTGCCCGCCCTACCGGAGGCCGTGGACGGCGCCTCGCTCCCCGCGCCCGCGAAGCTCGAGTTCCTCGAGCAGCCCAACACGCTCTCGGTGCGGTTGCGCTGGGCGCCGGTTCCCGGCGCCGCCGGCTACCGCGTGTACCGGAGCACCGGGGCGCCGGAGGGCGACTACCTCGGCCTGCCGCTCGGGCGCGTGGAGGCCGGGAACATCGTCTCCTTCGAGGACACCTTCAACATCGAGGCGCGGACCTACCACTACTCGGTGGTGGCGGTGAATGCCGTGGACTCGCCGAACGAGGTGACCGCCACGGTCCGACCGACGGCTGCGATCGCGCTCTCGGAGGCGCAAGCGCTGCAACCCGGCATCTCAGCCGGGGAGATCTACCGCTTCCCGGTCCGGCCGCTCGGCACTGACAACCTCGGGCGCGACCTGCTCTCGCGTCTCATGCGCGGCGGGCAGGTCTCGCTCTCGATCGGCCTGTTCGCACCGCTCCTCTATCTCTTCATCGGCGTGATCATCGGCGGCGTGTCCGGGTATCTCGGCGGCCGGGTGGACCAGTGGCTCATGCGGATCACCGACTTCGTGCTGGCCCTGCCGTTCCTTCTCGTGGTGATCCTCATCTCGGTCGCCCTCGGCGTGGGGTCGGGCCGGTCGATCGCCGCGCTGGTCATCGGCCTCGTGGCGCTCTCCTGGTCGGGCGCGGCGCGGCTCACCCGCGGTCAGGTCCTCCAGCTCCGCGGGTCGGAGTTCGTGCAGGCGTCGCGGCTGCTCGGGGCGCGCACCGGCTACCTCCTGTTCCGACACCTCCTGCCCAACACCCTCGGCGTGATCCTGGTCTCCTTCACGTTCGCCATCCCCGGCTGCATCTTCACCGAGGCATTCCTGTCCTTCATCGGGATGGGCGTGAAGCCGCCCACGCCCTCCTGGGGCAACATGGCCGAGAACGGTTACCAGACGTTCCTCACCAGCCCGCACCTCTTCCTCTTCCCCGCGCTCTTCATCAGCGCCGCGGTCCTCGCCTTCAACCTGCTCGGCGACGGGCTCCGCGACGCGCTCGATCCCAAGCTGAGGTCGCGCGAATGAGCCTTCTCGACGTCCGGGACCTCAAGGTGGAGTTCGACACCTACGGCGGGGTCGTCAAGGCGGTGCGCGGCGTGGACTTCGCCGTGGATCGCGGCGAGACGCTCGCCATCGTGGGCGAGTCCGGGTGCGGGAAGTCGGTCTCGGTCCAGGCGCTCATGGGGCTCGTCCCTCGGCCTCCGGGACGGATCACCTCGGGCTCGGTCCGCTTCGAGGGGAAAGAGATCCTCGGCCTGCCGCTCCGCGAGGCGAACCGGATCCGCGGCAAGCGGATCGGGATGATCTTCCAGGACCCGATGACCTCGCTCAACCCGACCATGCGCGTCGGCAAGCAGATCACCGAGACGCTCCGCCACCACGAGGGGCTCGAGGGCGCCGCCGCCCGCAAGCGGGCGATCGAGTTCCTGGAGCGCGTCCAGATTCCCGAGGCGGCCGCGCGCGTGGACGACTACCCGTTCCAGTTCTCGGGCGGCATGCGCCAGCGGGTGATGATCGCCATGGCCATCGCCTGCGGGCCGGCGCTGCTCATCGCCGACGAGCCGACCACCGCTCTCGACGTCACCGTCCAGGCGGAGATCCTGGCGCTCCTCTCCGACCTGCAGCGCGAGCAGGGGATGGCGATCATCCTCATCACCCACGACCTCGGGGTGGTGGCCCGCATGGCGGATCGCGTCGCCGTCATGTACGCGGGGAAGATCGTCGAGCACGGGACCGCGGAGCAGATCTTCACGCACCCCGCGCACCCGTACACGCTCGGGCTCCAGGCGGCGATGCCGAAGGATCGCGAGGGCGCGCGCGAGCGGCTGATCGCGATCGAGGGGAGCCCGCCCGATCTCTTCAGCCCGCCGAAGGGCTGCCCCTACTACGAGCGCTGCCCGTGGGCGATGCAGCTCTGCGGCCCGGAGATGCCGCCGGAGTGGTTCGTCGAGCCCGGTCACGATGCGCGGTGCTGGCTGCACCACGCGTTCGCGGGGCGACGGCGACCGGCCGAGCTGTTCCGCGGCGCGGAGATGGAGGCCGCGTCGTGACGATCCCGCTCCTCGAGCTGCGCGACGTCCGCCGCGAGTTCCTGCTCGGCCACGGCAAAGTCCTCAAGGCCGTGGACGGCGTGAGCCTCACCGTCGGCGAGCGAGAGGTGGTTGGCCTCGTGGGCGAGTCCGGCTGCGGGAAGACGACGCTCGGCCGGACGATCGTCGGGCTCCTCGAGCGGACCGGCGGGCACATCCTGTACCGCGGCCGCCCGCTGCCGCAGCGGTACTCGCCGGGCGACTTCCGGACCTACGGCCGGCGGATCCAGATGATCTTCCAGGACCCGTACTCCTCGCTCGATCCCCGCATGACGCTCCGGGAGATCGTCGCCGAAGGGCCGCTCCTGCACGGCTTGTGGAAGCGGAGCGAGGTCGGAGAGCGCGTCGCCGGGTGGCTCAGGCGGGTGGGGCTCTCGCCCGACTTCATGTCGCGCTACCCGCACGAGTTCTCGGGCGGGCAGCGGCAGCGCGTCGGCGTCGCGCGGGCGCTGGCGCTCGAGCCGGAGCTGGTGGTCTGCGACGAGCCCATCTCCGCGCTCGACGTCTCGGTGCAGGCGCAGGTGGTGAACCTGCTCGCCGACCTCAAGGAGTCGATCGGGCTCACGCTTCTCTTCATCGCCCACGACCTCTCGATGATCCGCTACGTGTCGGACCGGATCGCGGTGATGTACCTCGGCCGGATCGTCGAGCTCGGCCGCGCCGACGACGTCTACTTCCGGCCGAGCCACCCCTACACGCGGTCGCTCGTGGCCGCGAACCCGACGGCCGACTACGCCCGCGCCCGCCGCGGCGAGCGCCCGCCGGCGCGCGGCGAGGTCCCGTCGCCGGTGAACCTGCCGCCCGGGTGTCGGTTTGCGGGGAGGTGCCCGGAGGTCCAGCCGGTGTGTCGCGAGGTGGATCCGGCGTTGGTGGAGCTCGGCGGAGGGCGGCGGGTGGCGTGCCACGTGCGGGCGGCGGAGGCGGGGGAGGGCGCGGCGGTGCCGGATACCCGAGGCTCTGCGGAGCGGAACCCCGCCTAGCCGGGGTCATCGTGCCGCGCGTCCGCCTACGGGGCGATTCGAGGGAGCACTCGATGGGACCCACCCTGTTCCTCCTGATCGCCGGATTCCTGATGATTGGCTACCGGCGTCCGCTCGCTCGAGACTTCAAGCAGTATCGCGACACGTTCGACCGCGCCTACGACGAGGACGGCCTCGCGTGGTGGACCGGTTTCATGGGCTGGGTCCTGGTCGGCTTCGCGGTCGTCTTCGGCGGCATCTGGCTGTTCGGCTGAGCCGTGTGCTCCGGGTGCGTGGTCACGGGAGGAGAATCACCCACCGGCCTGAACCCAGGCCAGGACGCGCTCCACGTTCGACTCCAGCGGTAGCGCCGAGTCCACCGCGAGCGCGGGCTCACGCCAGGACGTGTACTCCAGGCGCGTTCGCAGGATGTCCTCCCATGACGGCTCGGGGAAGTTGTCGAACCGCTGACCGCGAGCGGACAGCCGTCGCCGATGGAGTTCCTCGTCCGAGCAGGAGCACTCGACGACCCTGAGCGCGAGGCCGTGCCGCGCCGCCAGGCCTCGCCACATGTCCTTCGCCGGCTCCACCGCGTTCACCGCGTCCACGATGACGCCCTGGCCCATCTTCAGCTGGGAGTCGGCGAGGGCCTCCGCGACGAGGTAGGCTGCCAGCCCCGTCTCGAAAGACTGCGCCAGCCCGGAGCGGAGGACCGCCGATTCGATCGCCTCCACCGAGAACACCGGAAGGCGCAGTCGCGCCCCGACCTGCTGGGCGAGCTCGCTCTTGCCGGTTCCCGGCAGGCCGGACATCACCAGGAGCATGGGAAGACCGCCTGGATCGAATCGTGCGGAGCGGCGAAGCCGGGAAGCCGGCTGACCGGGGCGGCGTCGAACGCGAGCGTCATGAGCTACCCCCGGAACAACCCCAAGAGCTCCCGGCTCGCCGCGTACGGGCTCACGCGGCCTTCGCGCACCTCGCCCTGCAGCTCCGGCCACCGCGCGGCCACGGCGGGGTCCTTCTGGAACGCCTCGACCAGGCCCAGCCGCACGAGCTCGTTCATCCACTCGAGCGCCTGCGCCTTGCGCTGGAGCGCGAGGTGGCCGTTCGCCTCGAGCAGCGCGTGGTGGTCGAGGACCATCTGCCAGACGTCGGGGATCCGCTCGCCGGAGATCGCCGAGCAGGTGAGGACGCGCGGGGTCCAGCCGTCCGGCGAGGCGGGGAAGAGGTGGAGGGCGCTCGCGTACTCGATCCGGGCCCGCTCCGCCTTCGGCTTGTTGTCCCCGTCGGCCTTGTTGATGGCCATCCCGTCGAGCATCTCGATGATGCCGCGCTTCATCCCCTGGAGCTCGTCGCCGGCGCCGGCGAGCATGAGGAGCAGGAAGAAATCCGTCATGGACCGGACGGCGGTCTCGGACTGCCCCACGCCGACCGTCTCGACGAGGATGTTGCGGTAGCCCGCAGCCTCGCAGAGGAGCAGCGTCTCCCGCGTTCGTCGGGCGACGCCTCCGAGGTGGCCGCCGGAGGGGGAGGGGCGGATGAAGGCCTTCTCCTCCACCGCGAGCCGCTCCATCCGCGTCTTGTCGCCGAGGATCGAGCCGCCGGAGATCGGGCTCGACGGGTCGATCGAGAGCACGGCCACGTTCTCGCCGCGGTCGCGGAGGAGGTGCATTCCCAGCGCGTCGATGAACGTGCTCTTTCCGGCCCCGGGGACGCCGGTGATCCCGACGCGGCGCGAGCGGCCGGTGTGGGGCAGGACGGCGTCGAGGATCCGCGCGCCGAGCTCGCCGTCGGCGGGGAGCTCGCTCTCGATCACGGTGATGGCCCGGGCGAGGACGGTCCGGTCCCCCGCCAGCACGCCCTCGACGTACCGCTCCGGCGCGAGGCGGCGACGCCTCGCCGGAGTCGTGTGGATTTGTCGTCGAGGCATGACGCGATTGTAAGCGAGCGTCGGGAGTCACGCGCAGAGAGTGAGCAGCAGGG
>JAEZXM010000495.1 GCA_023419875.1 Pseudomonadota bacterium
CGCCCAATGCGAGCCCCGCGAGCCAGCGCCGCGCGCGGGCACCGTGCTCGTCGCGTACGCGTGCGCCGCGGAGTCCGAGGAGGACGAGCAGCGGCTCGTGGGCGACGAACGCGAGCACCGCCGCGAGGGCGAGGAGCCAGGCCGCGAGCCCGGGCCGGCCGAGTGCGAGCGCACAGGCGAGCGGGACGAGGAGCTGGCTCCAGGCTCCGTGCTCGCGGGGGAGGAGAAAGGGTCGGGAGTCACTCACGCGATGCGTCGAGTGTAGACCGGGCGGGTCGGGGGCCCAAGCGCGCCGGCGCGCGGCTCCTATGCTCGGAGCGTCCCCGCCGATCACGCAGGGCGAGAGAAGGCTCCCGCTCGACCGAGGTCGCGCGCTGCCGCGTTGCGCCCCGGGGGGTCGGTCCGGGTGACCTCACCGCTCATCGCGTCGAGCCAGACCGCGCGGCGGCGCACCTCGCGGGTGATCTCCTCGCGCCGGGCCTGCGCCCGGAACAGGGCCGTCACCGGGAACGCGACCACGATCGAGACGAGCGTCCAGAGGAGGACGACCTCGAGCACGATCCTCAGGGTGGCGGAGAGGGTGTCCATCCGCGCCCATGATGCTTCCTTGACCTTCACCGATCGAGTATCCGGCCGGGCAAGGACACGCCGCGGGGCATGCCGGACGGGGGCCCGGTACATCGCGCGATGGAGCACGCTCGCCAAGGCGCTGGAGGAGCAATGCCGCGCTCCCGGCGACGGTGCCCTCGTGAGCTACGACACCTCCATCACGCGGTCATGCACGCGCTCCTCGCGGCCGACCGCGCTGGACGCCTCGACCGCGCCGCGATGGGCGAGCGAGACGCGGCTCGCCGCCGCCTGAGCAGCCCCTGGCAACCGCCCGTTGACACGGACCGGCGGCCCGCGCACGCTCGCGATCCGGTACCGCATGCAGCTCTCCAGCGTCGGCACGAGCCACCACCAGGGCAAGCGGGTCCCGGCCCGGATCCTCGACCTCGCCGCCGGCGCGCCGCTCCTCGCCGACCCGGAGCGGATGAAGCTCGTCTTCCTGCACGCGGGGCACGGGGTGCTCTCGGACGGCGGCGCAGCGGAGGCGCTGGTCTCACCCTCGCTCGCCCTCGTCGGTCGGGCCGGGGACGCCCGCTTCACGGCCAGCGAGGCCGCGGCCGGGCACGTGCTCTTCTTCCACCCGCAGTACCTCAACGACGAGCTGACGTTCGAGGCGCTCGCGACGGGCGCGCTCTCGCCGACGGGGGTGCAGGACCGGTTCCTGCTCCGCCACTTCCTCGATCGGGAGGACCTCCGCGGCCGGGTGGCCCAGCTCGAGCCGCTCTCGGCGCAGCGGCTCGCCGGCTTCTTCGATCGGCTCCGCGGCGAGCTGGAGCAGCAGCCCGACGTCTTCTGGCCCTGCCGCTCGCGGTCCTTCTTCCTCCAGATCCTGCTCGTGCTCGATCAGCTCCTCTCCGCGCGCGCACCCGCGCTCGCCTCGCCGGAGGCGATGCCGTGGGTGTCCGCCTCCACCTCGGACGATGCCCTGAGGCCGGTCGTGGCGTACCTCGTCGGCCACTGCCACGAGGAGCTGAGCGTCGAGTCGCTCGCCCGGGTCTTCGCCACCAACCGCACCACCTTGCAGGCGCGGTTCAAGAAGGGGACCGGGCTCTCGATCGCGCAGTACGTGATCCGCCTGCGCGTGCAGATCGCCGCTCACCTCCTGCGCGACACCTCGCTCGCGGTGGCGGAGATCATGGAGCGGACGGGGTTCAACGACCCGAGCCACTTCGCGCGCATGTTCAAGCGCCACACCGGCCGGAGCCCGTCGGACTTCCGGGCGCTGTTCCGCGTCCCGGGCTACGTCCTGGCGTGAGGGCTCCCCGCCTCTCGCGCGAGCGGGGCCACGAGCGGCACCCCCACCTCGCAGCGCACCACGCCGGGCGGCAGCCCCGAGTCCTGGTGATACGCCTCGAACTCCCACGCGCCGGCGCGCAGGCGCTGCTTCGAGGTGGGGAGCCAGACGCCGAACGCGCCGAGCGCGAGCGTCTGCGCGGTGCGGCTCGGCTCGCCCGTCGCGGTGAAGACCGCGAAGGTCCCGGCGGGTACATCCACGGCACGGTAGCCGCGCGGCGCCGCGGTGCCGGGCGCGACCTCGAGCGCGATGACGTACTCGATCTCGCCGCTCGCGTACGCCCGGATGAGGCCGTAGTGCGGGCGCCCCGGGACGGCGCCGTTTATCGGGAGCCATCGACGGTGCTCGAGCCAATCGTCCCAGAACGCTGGGATGTCCACGAACGACTGGTAGCGGCGTGTCGGGGCCCGGGTTCCGAGGCCGACGGCGCGGAACGCCGGCCGCTCCTCGAAGCGCGGCTCGGGCGGCGGGCCGAACGGAAAGGGCCTCCGCGGCTCGGCCCGGAAGACGAGGGGGATCGCCGGGTCCCCCGCGCGCGACCGCCGCGCGAACGCGGCCGGGGTGACGCCGAACGCGCGCGAGAACGCCCGGGTGAAGGCGGCCTGCGACTCGTACCCCCAGTCGATCGCGGCCCCCAGCACCGGCCGC
>JAEZXM010000533.1 GCA_023419875.1 Pseudomonadota bacterium
GCCCGGAGCTCACCGCGCGCCCGTTCGTGCTGCTCGGGATCGCGGTGGTGCTGGCGGTCGCGGGCGCCGCGTTCCAGCTCGCGGGCGAGAAGGGCAGGCCGAGGTTTCCGGAGGCGCCGCGGCTGCCGAGGGAGTGAAGCGCTACTCCGGCGGCCCCAGCAGCTCGAAGTCCGGGATCTCCGATTTCATGTACGCGCGCAACCGGGCGGTGAGCTTGGCCTCGATCTGGCGGGCACGCTCGCGGGTGAGGTCGAAGCGGCTGCCGACCTCCTGGAGCGTGAGCGGCGACTCGCCCTCGGGGGGCAGGAGGCGGTGCTCGAAGATGTAGCGCTCCTTCTCGTCGGTGATCGTCTTCGCGAAGACCTCGAGCTTCTCGCGGAAGAGCCGGCGCAGCTCCTCGTCGCCCATCTGCACGTCGGCGCCGGCGCTGACGACCTCGGGAAGACGGTCGAGCCGGCTCTGCCGCGTGTCGTCGCCGTCGTGGGAGAGCGGCGCGTCGAGCGAGAGGTCGTCTGAGGCCATGCGCGCCGCCATCTCCTCCACCTCCGACTCCTCGACCTGGAGGTTCTTGGCGAGGAGCCGCGGGGTGGGCTCGATGCCGCGGGCGAGGAGCTTGTCGCGCTCCTTCCCGAGGTTGAAGAAGAGCTTCCGCTGGGCCTGGGTGGTGCCGAGCTTCACCATCCGCCAGTTCTCCATGATGAAGCGGATGATGTATGCGCGGATCCACCAGGCGGCGTAGGACGAGAGCTTCACGCCCTTCCACGGGTCGTACTTCTTCACCGCCTGCATGAGGCCGAGGTTCCCCTCCTGGACGAGGTCGAGGAGCTGGAAGGCGGTCCGGCGGTACTCGTGCGCGATCTTCACTACGAGTCGCAGGTTCGAGGCGACGAGCTTGTAGGCCGCCTCGACGTCGCCGGTCTCGCGGTAATGGACCGCGAGCTCGTGCTCCTCCTCGCGCGAGAGCACGGGGTGGCGCTGCACCTCGGCCATGTACGCGCGGAGCGGGTCATAGCGGACGAGCCCACCCTGGCCGTCCTCGCGGGCGCCGCGCTCGGGGAGCGCCGGGGCGGGGTGTTCGGGCCGCTCGGGGCCCTCGATCTCGAACGGCTGATCAGGCATCGGAGTGCGTGGCGCGGCGGCACGCCCGAGCACCGGGGAGTGGCGGCCGTGCCCGTTCGGTGTGATATAGGTGGCGTCGATCGCGCGCAAGACGCGTGCGACAAGACGGCGCATGGCGGTTTTCGCGGAGCGGCGCGGGCGTCGATCCCCCGGATCGAGGCCGACGCGGTTCCGGTTGCGAGAGTCGCCATGCGCCTCACGGTGCCCGCGCCGGCGCGGCCGGCGGGGCAGGAGAGAGCATGGAGAACTCGGTTCAGGCGCCCTCGGCGGCGCCCTCGGATTACGTCGCGGAAGCCAGCTTCGACGACCTCGGCCTGTCGGAGCCGATCCGGCGCGCCGTCGCCGAGCGCGGGTACACGCGCCCCACGCCGGTTCAGGTCGCGACCTTCCGGCCGGTGCGCGACGGCAAGGACGTCATCGTCCGCTCGAAGACCGGCACGGGGAAGACCGCGGCCTTCGGGCTGCCGATGCTGGAGCGGATCCCCGACGGACGGCGAAAGCCCTCGGCGCTGGTGATGTGCCCCACGCGCGAGCTGGCCATCCAGGTGGCCGAGGAGATCGCGACGCTGGCGAAGCACCGCGATCTCTCGCTGGTGACGATCTACGGCGGCGCCTCGATGGGCGAGCAGCTCGAGAAGCTCAAGGCGGGGGCGGAGATCGTCGTCGGCACGCCGGGCCGGATCTATGACCACATCCGCCGCAAGTCGCTGCGCCTCGACGACGTGCTCGTCTGCTGCCTCGACGAGGCGGACGAGATGCTCAACATGGGGTTCTTCGAGGAGGTCACGCGGATCCTCGACCACCTGCCGGACGACTGCCAGCAGCTCCTCTTCTCGGCCACCGTTCCCGCGGACATCGAGCAGATCATCCGCGAGTACCTGACCGAGCCGGAGGCGATGATGCTCTCCGGCGACGAGTACACGGTCGAGAACATCCACAACGTGATGTACCCGGCGGTGGACGCGTATCCGAAGCCCCGGAACCTTCTCTACATGATCGAGATCGAGGAGCCCGAGGCGGCGATCGTCTTCTGCAACACGCGCAACGACACCACGCTCGTCACCGCGGTCCTCAACCGGAACGGCTACGACGCCGAGGTCCTGAACGGCGATCTCCCGCAGAAGGAGCGGGAGCGGGTGATGGCCAAGGTGAAGCGGGGAGAGGTGCGGTTCATGGTGGCGACCGACATCGCCGCCCGCGGGATCGACATCTCCGACCTCTCGCACGTCATCAACTACTCGCTGCCCGAGGATCCGGCGGTCTTCCTCCACCGGGTGGGCCGCACCGGCCGCATCGGCAAGAAGGGCACCAGCCTCTCGATCGTCTCGGGCGGCGACATCCACACGCTCACCGCCCTCCAGAAGAAGTACGGGATCGACTTCGAGGAGCGGAAGCTGCCGACACCCGAGGAGGCGCGGAAGATCTGGACCGATCGGCACGTGGCCGAGCTCAAGGAGGCGATGTCGAGCTCGATCTTCGAGGCGTTCATCCCGCTCGCCCAGGAGCTCAAGAACCGATCCGACGGCGAGTACCTGCTCGCGTTCGCGCTCAAGTCCTTCTTCACGCATCACCGGATGGAGAAGGCGCAGGATCGCGAGAGGGCGGAGCACAAGCGGACCGAGCACGCCCGCCAGCAGGCCCTGGCCGAGAA
>JAEZXM010000547.1 GCA_023419875.1 Pseudomonadota bacterium
CTATGGGGGCGTCGGCGGGGAGCCAGGGGACGGTGTGGAGTTCGTCGGCGGCGAGCCAGCGGAGCTGGGCGTGTTCGATGAGCTGGGGGACGCCCTTGATGAGGGTTGCGGTGTAGACCTTGAGGACGGCGCGGCCGTGGCCGAGGAGCACGTCGTCGCCTACGCGCTCGCCGACTTCGACGAGGACACCCAGCTCCTCCTCGCACTCTCGGACCAGCGCGTCGTGCTCCGTCTCGCCCGGCTCCACCTTTCCGCCAGGAAACTCCCACCGTCCGGCCACCTCGGCCGGTTCGGAACGCTCACAGGCCAGCACGCGCCCGTCGGAGATGATGGCAGCACCGACGATGATTCGGATCTCGGAGGAGAAGTTAGGCACGGCGGACAGCGTGCCAGACAAACGGCCGTCATGGTGAACGCGGTGTCACCGGACGAGTCCGCGCTGCACACACCGTCCCGTGAAGTGCAGGAAGTCGGTTTTGTGCGCGTGGACACGCGCCGAGATTGCAGGCAGGATAGGTCTCACCGAAGTGTCGGCGCGGACAAGATTCGGCCACAAGCCGGTATCAGCCGCCTGGGAGGTATCGGAGGTGCGGATGGGCGCGGTCTGGAGACGGGGCCAGCGACGCGACTACATCAGCGACGCACTTTCGCAGCTCAAGGGCTGGGTCCACGAGGGCGACTGCCTGAAGCGCACCCTTCCCCTGGACGACACCCAGCACGCGGTGATGACCGAGCGCATCTCGGTCGCCGCGGACACCTTCGGGATCCGCCCCCACATCCGCCGCCTCGACGGCCGCACCCAGATCCAGCTCTGCGCCGGGGACAACGGCGCCCTCACCGACGCCGAGATCGGCATGGCCGCCCGCGTCGAAGCCGCCTACCGGTCCCTCAGCGAGTGAACCGTCCCCCGCCGGCAGGGTAGCGGAAGCCGGCGCCGTAGCTCACCATGATCCGGTCATCCCCGACCGGAGGTTCCATGAGCGCGCTCCGCTCGCCGCACACCATGCTCGGCTGGGTCGCCCGGCACACGGCCGCCCTGGTCCTGCTCGGGCTGCCGCTGCTCGTGCTGGTCCGCAGCGGCTACCCGGAGACCCCGTGGTGGCTCGCCACGGCGGCGGTCGTGAGCGTGGCGCAGGTCGCGGCACTGTTCGCGATCGACCTCGAGGAGCGTGCCCTCGCTCGCCGACAGGCGCGGATCACCGGTGTCCCGGTCGCGCCGGACGAACAGCCGCAGGGCATCTACGGGCTGCCGCGGCCGTGGCGCATCGCCTCCGAGATCATCACCTTCCTGCTCTGTTGCCCCGCTTTCGCGCTGTACCTCGCCTGGAGCGACACCTACCCCGGCACGCCGACCTGGGTCGTCGCGCTCGCGCCCGCCACCGTGCTGGGGTACGCGGGCCGCGCCGCCGACACGGGCCTGGTCGCGCTCGCCGGGCGGCTCGGGGCCGACCGGCGCTGACCGGAGGCGCGTACCATCCTCATCCATGATCAACGTGGTGATCCGGCCCGTGACCGCCCTCGACGAGCCCCGCTGGCGCGAGCTGTGGGACGCCTACACCCGTTTCTACGAGCGCGAACCTGTCGAGGAGATCACCCGGCACACCTGGGCGCGAATCATGGACGAGCACGCGCCGGTGTACGCGATCGTCGCGGAGAGCGGCGGGGAGGTCGTCGGCATCGCCAACTACCTGCTGCACGAGAGCACGTCCGCCCTCGCCCCGGTCTGCTACCTGCAGGACCTCTTCGTCGACCCGGCGGCGCGTACCCGGGGCGTCGGCGGCCTGCTGATCGACCGGCTGTGGGAGCTGACCCGCGCCAACGGCTGGTCCCGGCTCTACTGGCAGACCCGGGAGAACAACTACCGGGCCCGCGCCCTGTACGACCGCTACACCCCGCACAGCGGCTTCCTGCGCTACGTCCTGAGCAACCCGGACGCCGCCTGATCTCACTCCTCGGTCTCGGTGACCTCGACGAAGTGGCTGTTGCGCCACATCTCATGGCGGCGCAGCAGCACCGCGACCGCGTGGACCGCGAAGTTGATCACGCCGAGGACGAGCAGCACGTTGGCGAGCACCGAGAAGAACGCGGACTCGGTGGACTGGGGATCGTCGAGGGCGAGAGCCGTGCAGAACAGCCCCGCGGCCGTGAGCAGGATCGCGGGGACCAGGAACCTGAGGGTCTGCGCCGGGTGGTGGCTCACGTCGTCTCTTCTCGCCGAGGGGCTTCGCAGCCTATGACATCGCCGCTCGTCAGTGACGGCCCGCGACGTCGCTCCTGATGCGGGCATGCAGGTGCATGTCGTGGCGGCCGTCGGCGTGTACGGCGTCGCTGCGCTTGGTGCCCTCCAGGACGAACCCCGCCTTGACGGCGACCCGGCAGGAGGCGTGGTTGCGGGTCGAGTGGTCCAGGTGCAGCCGGTGGAACCGGGCCTCGGCCAGCGCCCATACGCTCAGCGCGTTCAGCGCCCGGGAGG
Source organism: Pseudomonadota bacterium (assembly GCA_023419875.1). Taxonomy (GTDB): domain Bacteria; phylum Myxococcota; class Myxococcia; order Myxococcales; family Anaeromyxobacteraceae; genus Anaeromyxobacter. Next base: position 2,474 of record JAEZXM010000547.1, read on the forward strand.
CCACCCCGGCACCGCGTGCGGCGGGGAGCACCCAGTATGCGCAGCCCGCGACGCCGTCGTCCAGGTTCACGCTGCCCAGCGCGAGGCGGCCGAGCACTTCGCCGCCGCCACGGGTCACCGCCCAGCTCGCCCCGGTCTCCTGCGCCCACGCCTGGCGGTACTGCGCGAACCAGTCGAGGACCTGCTGCTGCGACGACGGCTGGCGGGTGTGCCACTGCCGGATGGCCGGATCCTGGTACGCGGCCAGGAAGACCGGCGCGTCGGCCGCCTCCCACGGGCGCAGGAGCAGGTCATCCGGCGCGGCCAGCACCGGCTGGGGGCCGGCGGAGAGAACACCGGCGGGGATCGCGGGAGGCGTCGTGATCGCGCGCATGCCTGATCCTCTCCCGGCCCCGCGATGCGCCGTCGCCCGGCCGCCGGCCGCTCGTGTACGGCGCGCCTTCAACAAATCTTCGGGTATAGCGTCGGATCTCAGGCGAGCCGTTCGTAGCAGAGGTGAACGGCGGCCGGAGGAAGCCGCCCGGACCAGGGAGTCACGTGATGACGCGATACTTGATCTCGTTCAATGACGGCGCGATGGACCACATCCCCGCCGAGGAGATGGCCGACGTGGGCAAGGCCTCGCACGCGGTGGTCCAGGAGGCCGTGAACGCCGGGGTGTGGGTGTACGGCGCGGGGCTGGAACGGCAGCGGGCGAGCATCGTGGCCACGGACGGGATGGTCACCGACGGCCCCTACCCGGAGACCAAGGAGGTCGTCGGCGGGTTCTCCGTGGTCGAGGTGGCCACCCGCGAAGAAGCGCTGGAGTGGGCCGCCAAGATGGCCGTCGCCTGCCGCTGCGCGCAGGAGGTCCGGGAGCTCCTGCCCGACCCCGAGACAGACGAGATGCTCCGCCGGGCCGACCGGCGCGG
>JAEZXM010000570.1 GCA_023419875.1 Pseudomonadota bacterium
GCCCGGAGATGCGGCGGCGGTACTGGAGGAGCTCGTGACTCGTGCAGCGGCACCGGCGGGCGCGGTCGCCGTAGTGGCCGCAGGGGCACGGGTTCATGGCCGCGACGAGCGTCACCTGGGACGGGTAGGTGGCGGTCCGTCCCGCGCGCGAGATGGTCACCTCGCCGTCCTCGAGCGGCTGCCGCAGCGCCTCGAGCACGTGCCGGCGGAACTCGGGCAGCTCGTCGAGGAACAGCACGCCGTGGTGCGCGAGGGAGATCTCGCCGGGCCGGGCCGCGCCGGTCCCGCCCACGAGGCCCGCGTCGGAGATGGTGTGGTGGGGCGCGCGGAACGGGCGCTCGGTGAGGAGCCCGCGGTAGCGAGTGAGCCCTGCCACACTGTGGACCACCGTCGCCTCGAGCGCCTCCTCGAAGCCGAGCTCGGGGAGGATGCCCGGAAGCCGCCGCGCGAGCATCGTCTTGCCGCTGCCCGGCGGACCGAAGAAGAGCAGGTTGTGAGCTCCCGCCGCGGCGATCTCGAGCGCCCGCTTGGCATGCTCCTGCCCCGCCACCTCGGCGAGGTCGAGCGGGGCGGGCGCCTCCGCGGCGCGGACCACCGGCGGCAGCGGACTGGGGACGAACGTCCCCTTGAGCCAGCCCACCGCCTCCGAGATGGTCTCGACCGCGATGACCTGAAGCCCTTCGACCACCGAGGCCTCGAGCCCGTTCGCGACCGGGACGATGAGCGCCCGAGCCCGAGCGCGCCGCGCCTCCATGGCGAGCGGCAGCACGCCGCGCACCGGCCGCACCTCGCCGGAGAGCGAGAGCTCGCCCACCATGTGGACGCCGGTGAGGTCCATGCCGGCGGCGGCCTCCTCCTCGCCGGCGCAGTAGAGCCCGATGGCGATGGGAAGGTCGAACCCCGTCCCCTCCTTGCGCAGGTCGCCCGGCGCGAGGTTCACCGTCACGCGCCGCGCAGGCAGCTTCGCCTCCATGCTGCGGAGCGACGCGAGCACGCGCACCTTCGACTCCTGCACCGCGCTCGACGCGAGCCCGACGAAGTGGAACCCGGGCATGCCCTCCCCGGCCTCGACCTCGATGTCCACCGGGATCACGGTGACGCCCAGCACGGTGCCGGACCGGACGCGAACGAGCATGGACGCGCGTTCAGCAGGGGGCGTGCCAGCGGCAAGGGCCCCGAAAGCTCCGGATCCGCAGCATCGAGCTGCGCGCCGAGGTCCGTCCGGCGCACCAAGGTCCGCGGAGCGGCCGGTCTGCTCCGAGGTGATTGAGGCCCGGAACCGCCTTCAAGGCACCCGATCGTTCGCCCTTCGACTTCGCAGCCGCTGCGCGGCTGCTACGCTCAGGGCGAACGGACTACTACAACCCGACTCACACTCGAACGGACCATTACAGCCCGCTTCGGCCCACCCCGTCACACCCGCTTCCCGAGCAGCGCCTTCCCCACCCGGACGACGGTCCCCACGACCCCGAACCGCTCCGTCGCGATCTTCTTGTAGAGCTCGAACGTGTTCCTCGGCGGCACCGCCTCCTCGGCGTTGGCGACGAGCCGGAGCGCCTCCTCGGGGCACGTCGGCACGCAGGCGCCGCAGCCGATGCACCGGTCGCCGTCCACAGCCGTCGCCCCCTCGAAAGACCGGAGCGCGTCCATCGGACAGCGGGTCCGGCAGGTGTCGCACTCGATGCACCGCTCCCGGTCCACGGCGGCGTGGTAGTTCGAGGACACGTACGCCGCCGGCTTCGGGAACTGCTTCGCCGCGCGGAGCACGCCGCAGCAGCAGCCGCAGCAGAGGCAGACGAACATCGGATCCTGCGAGTTCGAAGGCTGGAGGACGAGCCCGTCGCGCTCCGCCTCGTCGAGGAGCGCGTACGTCTCCTCGCGCGTGAGCGCCTTTGCCTCCCCGGTCTCGGCCGCGATCCGCGCGCTGTTCCCGATCATGAGGCAGACCCGGCGCGCGTTCGTCTGCCGGCAGGGCTCGCCGAGCAGCTCACGCCCCTGGCGGCAGACGCAGTTCCGCGCCGCCCAGGGCCCCTCCCCCGCGGCGATCATCCCGCGGGCGTCGTCGTAACGGCCCACCACGCGATCGGGCACGAACCGCGCGTGGAGCGGGACGGTCCGCATCTGCTTCGTCTCCGGGGCGAGCAGCGCCTCGGCGAAGCCTTCGGAGAGGTAGCTCTCGAAGTCCTGCTGCATCTCCTTCGTGAGCTTGTCCACCTGCGCCTCGTAGATGCCGACCGCGAGCGGCGCGAGTGAGTAGCGCCTCGGGGCACGGCGGGGGCGGAGGGCGAAGATCGCGCCCTTCTCCCCCAGTCGATCGAGGATGCGCCCGAGATCCTCGACCGCGTAGCCCGGGAGACGCTTCTGCAGCTTCTCCGCCGGCTCGGGCACGGCCGAGAGCGCCAGCGCGACGCGGGCCTCCTCCTCGGTGAAGAGCCGTCGCAGGATCCGCAGCTCGACGCCGGAGGCGGTCGCCGGGTACGCAACCGGGAGGCCGTCGAGGTGGCGCTGCAGCTCGCGGTAGACGTCGCCGTTCTTCATGAGGTCCTCCCGCGCGCCGCCAGCTCCACCGCTCGGCGCAGCACCGCGTCGAGCATCGCCGGCGTGAGCCGTCCCGTCTGCGTGTTCTGCTGCGACGGATGATAGCTCCCGAGGAGCGCCGGGAGGCCGGGGACCGACCACTCCGCGCCGTGGCCGAAACGGGGCCTGGGCCGCGGCGACGCCCGGCCGAGCCGCGCGAGGTGCGCGAGGACCGCGTCCCAGCCGACCGCGCCGAGCGCGAGGAACACGCGCACCTGCCCGAGGAGCGAGAGCTCGGCGTCGAGGAACGGGGCGCAGCGGGCGAGCTCGTCCGCGGTGGGCCGGTTGTCCGGCGGCGCGCAGCGGGCGGCGGCGGTGATGAAGGCGCCGGGCAGCTCGAGGCCGTCGTCGCGCGAGACGGCGTGTGGGGCGCTGGCGAGGCCGGCGCGGTGGAGGGCGGCGTAGAGGAAGTCGCCGGAGCGGTCGCCGGTGAACATGCGCCCGGTGCGGTTCGAGCCGTGGGCGCCCGGGGCGAGGCCGACGAGCACGATCCGCGCGCCGGGATCACCGAACCCCGGCACCGGCCGGCCCCAGTAGCGCTCGTCGCGGTAGGCGCGCCGCTTCGTCTGCGCGACCTCCTCGCGCCAGGCGACGAGCCGCGGGCAGAGGCGGCAGCGGATGATGCGGGAGGAGAGCGAGGCGAACGCGTCGTGCATCTCGGGCTGAATGCGGCCGCTCACCCTGAGCGTAGCGGCTCCGCCACAGGCGGAGCCGCGGAGTCGAAGGGTCAGAAC
>JAEZXM010000580.1 GCA_023419875.1 Pseudomonadota bacterium
CGCTCCGCGAGGCGCGCCACCTCTCCGCGCAGCTCGCGCGTGCGCCGCCCGGCCCCCGCCGCCAGGGCGAGCGCAACGATCGGCAGCACCACGAGCACCAAACCGACGAGGAGGAGCAGCGCGAGGATGGTCTCCATGTGATCCCTCCCTGTCGTTCGGCCCCCGACAGGATAGCCCGAACGGGCTCGAGCTCGCGCCTCGCACCGTGCACCGCCCGCCCACCCCGGCTACAGCAACGCCGTGCTCACCACGCCGTTCCAGCCGAGCCTGCTCGGCCGCGATCCGCCCGGCTTCGATGACGAGTTCCGGGAGCTCGTCCGGATCCGTCTCGACGAGTCCGCGTGGCTCGATCACGCGCCGGGCTGGGTCCGCGGGTCGGATGCCCTGTTCGACGAGGCGCTCCGCGCGCGCCGCTGGGCGCAACGCACCCGCTGGATGCACCAGGGGAAGGTCCTCGAGCCGCGCCTCACCTCGTTCTGGGAGATCGGATCGGGCGAGCCGCTCGTGCCGCCGCTCGTCGAGGAGATGCGGCGCGCGCTGGGCGAGCGGTACGGCGTCGTGTTCGACTCCGCCGGATTCAACCTCTACCGCGACGGACGGGACAGCGTGGCCTGGCACGGAGACAAGATCGAGAAGGAGATCGCCGAGCCCATCGTGCCGCTGGTGTCGCTGGGCGAGCCGCGGAAGATCCTCTTCCGCCCGAAGGGCGGCGGCCGCTCGCAGGCGTTCCTGCTCGGGCGCGGGGACCTGCTCGTCACCGGCGGGACCGCGCAGCGCACCTGGGACCACGCGATCCCCAAGGTGTCGCGCGCCGGCCCGCGCATCAGCATCGCCTTCCGCTACGGCCTGCAGGGCCAGCGGTACGCGTCATCCCCTTGAACCACGGGGCCGCGGTTGACACCTCCCCGGCGCACCCCCATCCTGCGGCCCGCATGACGCTGCACCACGTCGGCATCGAGGTGAAGGATCTCTACGCGGTCGAGCTCTTCTACCGCCGGGCGCTCGGGTTCACGCTCCGTTACCGGTACGTGAGCAGGAACACCCCCGGGCTGCGGACCGTCTTCCTGGAGCGCGACGGCGTCCGGCTCGAGCTGCTCGAGCGCCCCCGTCCGGACGACTTCCTCGCCCGCCGGGCCTTCGCCCCCGATCACCTCTCGCTCGAGGTGCCCGACGTCGACGCGGAGCACGCCCGGCTCGCCAAACTGGGCTGGCCGGGCGCGGTGGTGACGCCGCCGCGGAACACCGGCGACGGCTTCCGCGAGCTCACGCTCCGGGACCCGGAGGGGAACGTGGTCGAGCTCTCGACCCGCGTCGCCCCGGAGCCGCGCTACCCCGTCCGCGCGGTGCTGTTCGACCTCGACGGCACGCTCGTGGACAGCGAAGAGAACTACTACCTCGCGGACAAGGAGCTCATGGCCCGGCGGGGCATCGAGTTCACCGAGGCGGACAAGCGGAAGTACATCGGCGGCTCGAACGCCGAGATGATGGTGGACCTCGTCCGCCGCTACGGCCTCCTCGACGATCCGGTGGCCCTCGGGGCCGAGAAGAACGCGCTCTACCTGGACATCGCCGAAAAGCGCACGCGCGTCTACCCGGAGATGAAGCGGTTCTGGGACCTCGTCCGCGGGCGCGGGATGCCGGTCGCGGTGGCGTCGGGATCGGCGCCACACGTCATCGCGCGGCTGCTGGAGGTCGCTGGGATCGCCGGCGACGTGGAGGTGGTGGTCTCGGCGGAGGATGTGCCGCGGGGGAAGCCCGCCCCGGACGTCTTCCTCGAGGCGGCACGCCGGCTCGGCGTCCCCGCCCACGAGTGCGCGGTGGTGGAGGACGCGGCCTACGGGGTGGAGGCGGCCCGGCGCGCGTTCATGCGCTGCATCGCCGTCCCGTACCTGCACGAGAAGCCGCTCGCCGACGCCTTCCTCATGGCGGACCTGCTCTTCGAGGACGGGATGGACGGCTTCGACGCCCTGCGCGCCCTCGAGTGGCTCGACGCGCAGGGCTGAGGACGACTACTGCACCGGCATGAGGCCCCGCGGCCCGAGGACCACGACGTCGCCCGGCCGGAACGGCGTCGATCCACGGTACGTGAAGGTCTCGTACCCGCCGTCGTCGAACCGGACGTTGACCTCGTACCAGCGGTTCTCGGACCCTCCCTGGCTGGCCGCCGCCCCGACGGCCGCCCCACCGATCGCCCCCACGAAGGCGCCGGCCGGGTTGCCGTGCTGGTGCCGGTGACCCCAGCGGTCGTAGTGCCGGTGCCCGCCGATGGAGCTGCCGATGAGGCCGCCGATGATCGCCCCGGCGACCGCACCCCCGGCGGGGTTGCCCTGCTGGCGCTGGACGACCTCGCGCACCGACTCGACGCGCCCCTGGCGCTGGTAGGGCTCGCCGTCCCGGTCGTACCAGGTCCGGCTCTCGGTGGTGGTCGTCACGCAACCGGTCAGGGTCGCGAACGTGGCGAGCATGACGAGGGCAGTGGCGCGACGGAACATGACGGACCTCCCTGGGACGGCGGAAACGACGCTCACGTCATGCTGCGGATGCACGAGCCGGGCCACCGTTTCTGCCCGTCATCCCTCGGCTTTCGGCCCGGGCCCCGCTCGCTCCCGTGCCCTCGACGCACGTTGGTGTCTTGGAGGCGCAACGTGAGCGGCGGCCTCCTCGGGGGAGCGCCGTCCGCTATCCGACCTCCACCCATGCTCCGCCCTCGGCCGAGGCGGCCACGGCGTCGAGGACCGCCTGGACCGCGGCCCCGTCGGCGAAGTCGGGTTCGCAGGCGCCGCCGCGCCGGATCGCGTCGAAGAACGGATCGGTGAGCCGGCGGAACGCCTCGTCGCGGTTGGCCTGAGGGTCGGGCCCGTCGAGGCCACGCTTCAGATCCTCGGGGATCGGCACCGGTTCGAGGCGGGTCGCCCCAGGCTTCCCCGCCCAGAGGCGGCCCTCCCACGTGGGATCGAACCCGGGCTCGGCCTCCCAGACGAGCGACCCCCCGGTCCCGTGCAGCTCCACTCGCTGGAAGTTCCCGCGCCCGGCCGCGAGCTTGCTCGCGTGAAAGGTCGCCTGCGCGCCACAGGCGAGCTGCGCGAGGAAGCTCACCTGCTCGTCGGCGTTGGTCGAGACGCCGTCGCGCTCGGTCGTCACCGTCTTCCACTGACCGTTGACCCGCGTGAGGTCGCCGAGCCACCAGCGGACGAGGTCGACGATGTGCGAGCCGATGTCGCCGAGCACGCCGGTGCCGGAGAGCGCGCGCTGCATTCGCCACTCGGCGCCCTTCCCGGGCCGAAGGTGCGAGCTCGACAGGTAGCTCGCGGCCACGTGGACGGGCCGGCCCAGGTGGCCGGCGTCGACGAGGCGCTTCACGAGGGCGCTCGCGGCGATGGCACGGTGGGTGAAGAAGGTGAGCGTCTGCCGGCCCAGCGCGCGGGCGCGATCGCGCATCTCGCGCGCCTCGGCGGCGTTCATCGCCAGCGGCTTTTCGCAGACGACGTGGCAGCCTGCCTCGAGCCCGGAGAGCGCCTGCTCGTGGTGCAGGACGTTCGGGGTGGAGACGAAGAGCACGTCGAGCCGACCGCGGGCGACGAGCGCCCGCCAGTCGGTGTAGGTCTCGGGGACCTGCCATTTCGCGGCGAGGGCCGCGAGCGTCTCCGGATTTCGACCGCAGAGCCCGGTGACCTCGACGTCGCCGCGGGCGCGGAGCCCGGGCAGGTGCTCGAGGTCCGCCCACCAGCTCGTCCCGATGACGCCCACCCGGAGCTTGGCGGCGGCCATCACTCGGTCAGTCCACGATCTTGTTCAGGGGGTACTCGACGATCCCCTCGGCGCCCGCGTCCTTCAGCTTCGGGATGAGCTCGCGGACGGCCTCCTCGTCCACGATCGTGCTGACCGCGAACCAGCCCTCGCTCTGGAGCTTCGACACGGTCGGGCTGCGGAGCGAGGGGAGCAGGGCCTCCACCGCGGCCAGGCTCTTCTGGTGCACGTTGAGCATGAGCCCGACCTTGCCCCGGGCGGCGAGCGCCGCCTTGAGGAGCATCGCCATCCGGGAGATCTTGGTCCGCTTCCAGGGGTCCTCCCAGGCGGCGCGGTTGGCGATGAGCTGGGTGGTGGAGCGCATCACCTCGTGGATGATCCGCAGGTTGTTGGCCTTGAGCGAGCTGCCGGTCTCGGTCACCTCGACGATGGCGTCCGCGAGGTAGGGCGGCTTCACCTCGGTCGCGCCCCAGGAGAACTCCACCTCCGCCTGGACCCCGTGCTCCTCCAGGAACTGCTTCGTGAGCTCGACCGCCTCGGTGGCGATCCGCTTCCCCTGCAGGTCCTTCACACTCTGGATCTTCGAGTCCGCCGGGACCGCCACCACCCACCGCACCGGGCGGCGGAGCTGCTTCGAGTAGACGAGGTCCGCGACCTGGACCACGTCGCGCTTCAAGATCCAGTCGAGGCCGGTGATGGCGGCGTCGAGGAGCCCGTGCTCCACGTACCGCGCCATCTCCTGGGCGCGGATGAGCATGCACTCGATCTCGTCGTCGTCGATGGCCGGAAAGTAGCTCCGGCTGGAGATGGAGATCGCGTAGCCCGCCTTCTCGAAGAGCTGCACGGTGGCGTCCTGGAGGCTCCCCTTGGGGAGCCCGAGCTTGAGCACGCTCACGGCTTCCTCCCGTACATCTCCTCGGGGGACATGAGCCGCTCGCCGCGCGTCTCGAGGCTTCCGTCCGACTTCACCGTGCGGAAGAAGCAGCTCTTGAACCCCTCGTGGCAGGCGGGGCCCTTCTGGCGCGCGCGGACCAGCACCGAGTCGAGCTCGCAACCGACCCGCAGCTCGACGAGCTCCTGCATGTTCCCGCTCGACTCGCCCTTCTTCCAGAGCTTCTTCCGCGTGCGCGAGAAGTAGTGGACCTTGCCCGTCTCGAGCGTCAGGCGGAAGGCCTCCTCGTTCATGTACGCGACCATCAGGACCTCGCCGTCGTCGGCGTCGATGGTGACGGCGGTGATGAGGCCCCCGGCCTTCGCGAAGTCGGGCGAGAACTGCGGTGTCATGTCGGTCCTCTCGAAGAAGGGTCTTGAAGGGAGGTCTTGCGGTTACCCGCGGGCGCGCCGGATGTCAACGAGGACTGCCCGGCGGCGCCGCAAACAGCGACCCCCGGCGCCGCGGAAAGCGGCGGCCGGGGGCCGAGGGCTGCCGACCTTCGCGAGGCCTAGATGAGGCCGTGGGCGACCATCGCCCGGGCGACCTTGATGAAGCCGGCGATGTTGGCGCCGACCACGTAGTTGCCCTTCTGGCCGTACTCCTCGGCGGTCTCGAAGCAGGTCTGGTGGATGTTCTTCATGATGTTGGCGAGCCGCTTCTCCGTGTACTCGAAGGTCCAGGAGTCGCGGCACGCGTTCTGCTGCATCTCGAGGGCGGAGGTGGCGACGCCGCCGGCGTTCGCCGCCTTGCCCGGGCCGTAGGCGATCTTCGCCTCGAGGAAGACCTTGATGCCCTCGGGCCGGGTCGGCATGTTCGCGCCCTCGCCGACCGCGATGCAGCCGTTCTTGATCAGCTTGGCTGCGTCGGCGCCGCTGACCTCGTTCTGCGTCGCGGACGGCATGGCCACCTGGCAGGGGACCTCCCAGATGTTGCCGCCGTCGTGGTACTTCGCGTGCTTCCGGTACTCGACGTAGTCCTTGATGCGGCGGCGCTCGACCTCCTTGAGCTGCTTCACGAGCGCGAGGTCGATGCCCTTCTCGTCGTACACGTAGCCGTTCGAATCGGAGCAGGCGACGACCTTGCCGCCGAACTGGTGGATCTTCTCGATCGTGTAGATGGCCACGTTGCCGGAGCCGGACACGACGCAGGTCTTGCCCTCGAACCCGTTGTCGCCGCGGGCCTTGAGCATCTCCTGGACGAAGAAGGTGTTGCCGTAGCCGGTCGCCTCGGTGCGGACGAGCGAGCCGCCGTAGCCGAGCCCCTTGCCGGTGAGCACGCCCGCTTCGTAGCGGGAGGTGAGGCGCTTGAACTGGCCGAAGAGGTAGCCGATCTCGCGGCCGCCCACGCCGATGTCGCCGGCGGGGACGTCGGTGGTGTCACCGACGTACCGCCAGAGCTCGGTCATGAAGCTCTGGCAGAAC
>JAEZXM010000117.1 GCA_023419875.1 Pseudomonadota bacterium
TCGCGGACCTCCTCGGGCCGCGCCCCGCGCGCCCAGGCAGCGACCGCGGCCTCGAGCGTGTACGCCTCGGCCGCGAGGAGCCCGGTCGTGCCGAGCCACGGCACGGCGCCGGCGCGGCGCAGCGGCTCCGCGAAGAAGCTCCGGCTCGAGCAGGCGATCACCAGGGCCGGCTTCGGCGCCGAGCCGGCCGCGTGCTCGGGCAGCGCCGCGAGGAGCGCAGCCACGGCCGGGTTGTCCGTGTCCATGAAGCCGTCGTGGCCGACGTAGGCGACGAGGTCGGCGCGGCCGAGGGAGACCTCGGCACCGGAGGGGTCCGGAAGCGAGACTTGCTCCGGCGTCGCACGGCCCGCCGCGGCGCGGAGGAAGTCCCCCAGCGCCCGCGCGATCTCACGACCGCGGTACGCGTCTGCGACGAGCCGGCGGCCAGCGCCGCGAGGACGGCGGCGCGCAGCCCCGGTGCCACCGAGCGTCGTCTGGATCGGATCGCGCCCACCCCTGCTCACAGGATAGCTCGGCGCCTCGCCGGACGGTACGCTGGGACGTCGAACGCGCGGTCCACGACGAGCGCGACCTGACGGGAGGTGCCCGCAGTGGGAACGGGAGTCCGGATCGCAGTGGCATCGGCGAGCCTCGGCTCGGGGTTCGCAGGCCTCGTCTATTCCTACCTCAAGAAGCAGCTCGAGCCGGGCGAGTCGATCGTCGAGTGCGCAATCCCGGCGCGCGCGGACGCGGAGTTCGTGCACGCGCGCCTCGTGCAGCTCCTCGAGGGCGAGCCGAAGCCCATCGCGCTCGTCGGGATCTGCCTCCGCACCGACCGTCCCGCGCTCCAGGCGTACCGCGCCGCGGGCGCGCCCGTGATCCTCGTCGACGAGGAGGCGGAGGGCGCGTCGACCGTCGCCAGCGACAACTTCGCCGGCGGCCGTCTCGCGGGCGAGCACCTCGCCCGCGCCGGGCGGAAGTCGATCGCGGTCGTGTCCGGCGAGATGCACATCAACGGCGGCTACAACGCCCTCCAGCGCGTGAAGGGGTTCGCCAGGGCCTGCGCCGAGCACCGGCTTCCGTTCCGGATGGAGGACGTGATCGAGGTCGTCTACTACACGCAGAAGGACGGACAGAACGCCATGACCCGGCTGCTCCAGGAGCGGCGGAAGCCGGATGCCGTCTTCTGCGCCGCGGGCGACGCCACCGCCACCGGCATGATGTCGGTCGCGCGGCAGCACGGGATCAAGATCCCCGAGCAGCTCGCGGTGCTCGGCTACGACGACAGCCCTCTGGCGGCCATCGCCAACCCGCCGCTCAGCTCCATCCGCCAGTCCGCGGAGGAGTTCGCGTCCGAGGCGTACCGGCTCGCCACCGCGCGCCGCGAGGAGTGCCTCGCGAAGCCGCGGCGGGTCCTCTTCCCGCCCAGGCTCGTGGTCCGGCAGTCGGCGTAGCGGGACTTCGGGCGCGGGACTTTCCCTCGCCGCTCCGGCAGGGCTATCCTTTCCGGTGTGAGTCCCTCGGCGCGCGAGGACGCCGCCAGCGAGACCGCCGCCCCCCCGGGCGCGCGGATCGCGGTGGCCGGGGAGACGCTCGGGTCGGGCTTCACCGGGAAGATGTACGGGCTGTTCCGGAAGCACCTCGCCCCCGGCGAGGCCGTCGTCGAGCGCCCCACCTTCACCAACGAGATGACCGACGACGTGCGGGCCCGCCTCCTCTCGCTGCTCGCGGGCGAGGCGAAGCCGACCGCGCTCCTCGGGATCTGCCTCCAGCCCGACCCGTCGACCATCGCCGCCTTTCGCGCCGCCGGCGTGCCCGTCGTGCTCGTGGACGAGCAGGCCGAGGGCGCGTCCACGGTGGCGTCCGACAACTTCGCCGGCGGGTACGCCGCCGGCCGGCACCTCGCCGAGATCGGGCGAAGGCACATCGTGATCGTGGCCGGGAGGATGCGCGTCGCGGGCGGCTACAACGCCCTCCGGCGGGCGATGGGGTTCGAGAAGGCGCTCGCCGAGCACGGCCTGCCGTTCTCGATGGACGAGGTGATCGAGGTCCCAAACTACTCGCGCCAGGACGGGCTCGCGGCGATGGCCCGGATCCTCGGCGAGCGCGGCGGGGTGGACGCCGTCTTCTGCGCCGCCGGCGACGCCTCGGCCACCGGCCTCCTCACCGCCGCGCGCGAACGGCGGGTGAAGGTCCCTGAGGAGCTCGCCGTCCTCGGCTACGACGACGACCCCATCGCCGGCATCTCCGACCCACCGCTCAGCACGATCCGCCAGCCGCTCGACCGGATCGCCCGCGAGGCCCACCCGCTCGCGACCTCCGCCGCAGCCGAGGTCCTCGAGAAGCCGCAGACGGTTCTCTTCCAGCCGACGCTCGTCGTGCGCCGGTCGGCGTGAGCGCGGCTACTCCGGCACGAACGAGAACTGCTGCCCGCCCACCGCCGCCTCCGCCATCGCGCCACCGATCGGCCGCACGAAGACGGCCACGCCGTCGGTGTAGCGGGTCGCCGCCGCCGCGCCCGTCTTCACGATCACCGCCGAGGCGTTGGCGGTGAGAGCGAGCCGGCCGCTCTTGAACCGCTGCACGTCCCTGGCGGTCTCGAACACGAGCACCTGGGTGAAGGCCTGCCCGCCGATCTGGAACCCGACCGTGGCCTGGGTGATGTCGGCGTAGCCGATCGTCGCACCGCTCTCGTAGACGACGCCGCGGCCGTAGCCGCCGCCGAAGATGAACCCGCCCTTGCCGATGCGCGGGAAGACGACGTACCCCGCCGAGCGGCCGAGGAACTCGTCGAAGGTCGGGTCCTGCGACTTCATCTGCTTGAGGGCCCTCTCGGCCTCGGCCTTGAGGTCGGTCCGCTCGGCCTGGGTCTCGGGGGCGGTGGCACAGCCGGCCACGGCGAGACCGGCGAGGATCGCGAACAGCGGGCGGGAGAGGGCGTGGCGTGAGGTCAAGGTGTCCTCCTGTGACGGCCCTGGGTGGGCGGGATCCCGGTGGGAACGCGCGACGCCCGGGGGCATTCCTCGGCGAACCTACCCGGGTCGGGCGTTCCTTGCAGTGAAATCCCGGGGCGTGCTCGGGTCACTCCCCCACGTCCTCGTCCGCCCCCGGCACGCCCTCGCCCTCCTCCTCCGCCTCGAGCGGCGGCGGCACGGGCACGACGTCGCTGCCACGGACGGCCCGGCGGCGCGCGTAGTAGCGCGCCACCGACGGCAGGCTGAAGCGGTTCATGGTGACGCTGTGGGTGGAGATGGCGTTCAGCCGGTCGATGTCGATGAACCACTCCGGCAGGAACACCGGCCCGACGCAGAGCCCCTCCTCGACGAGGTCGCGCACCAGCTCGGCGTCGTCCACGCTCATCTTCCCGGCGAGGTACGCGCGCACGAGGTCCACGTCGCGCTGCTCGAGCGCCGCGCGGAGGAAGTTGAACGCCCGGCAGTAGCCGCGCTGGTAGGCGGCGTCCTTGGTGAAGGGCGCGCCGCCCTGGAGCACCCCGCCGCGGAAGACGCGCTCGCTCATGAGCGCCGCCTTCTCCGGCGGAAAGCGGGCGAGGAGGTAGCGGTACACCTCGAGGAAGTCGGCCCCGCGCGCAGCCATGTCCACCGAGATGGTCCGCTCGCCGAGCTCGATGTAGCGCTCGTCGGTGATGAAGCCGGTGAGGTACTCGGAGACGATGCCTGTCCCCTCCTGCGACTCGGTGTGGCGCGGGAAGCCGACCCCGAGCACCGGCAGGACCGGCTGGCGGTAGCCGTTCATGCTCGTGAGCACGTGCCAGAGCCCCTCGTGGTGGGCGAGCGCGTGCACGCGGCGCTCGGAGAAGCGGGCGCCCTTGCGCAGCGTGATGTGGGTCGCGCCCGAGGCGGCGTTGGCGGTGAGGCGGGCGCGGACCTGGACCTTGACGTGGCCGCCGAGGAGCGGGTTGCAGATCTCGGCGACCTGCACCGCGGCCTCCTCGGCGGAGTAGACGAGCTCCTCGTCCCGGGCGCGCGGCCGCGAGGCCCAGAGGCGCGCGATGGCCAGGTTGTCCACGTTGTGGTCGGGGAAGCGGTCGCGCGGGTCGCCGTAGATCCGCTGCGAGAGCTCGTAGAACCGCTTCGTGCCGCGGGCGGCGAGCATCTCGACCACGAGGATGAACTCGTCGCAGCGGCGGCGGAGGAGCGACTCGACCGGGTTCTTGCCGCGGATCTGCCGGCGGATCGAGCGGAGCTCCTTCACCTTGTCGGGAGGGTGGAAGCCGAGCGCGGGGTACTGGGGCCGCGGCAGCTCGCGCGCGCCCTTGCGGAAGAACTGAGCGTGAACCTGGGGATCCCAGTTGATCGCCCGGAAGACTCGGATCGCCCGCTGGGCGTGGACGATGGCTTCGGAGATGCGGCGGAGGTACACGCGCGGCACCTCGGGAACCTAGCACCCCGCCGCGCGCCACGCTTGATCGAGGCCCCGGGTCGATCTCATCGTCCGTGCGGTGCGTCCGGATGGCCGTCCGCCCGCGGGAGGTGGGACATGGATCGGAACCTCGGGTTGCGTGTTCTCTCGTTCCTCGCCCTCGCCGCGCTCGCTCCTCCGGCGCGCGCGATGAAGGAGGTCTGCACCGGCACCGACAAGGCGTCGCTCGCCGCCCGCGAGAAGCGTGCGACGGCCGCGCTCGAGAAGGGCGACGTCCGCAAGTGGGCGGAGGTCATGAAGACCGAGATTCCCACCCTCTCGCCCGCGTGCAGGAAGCAGCAGGCCCGCGTGAGCCCGGCGACGGACCGCTGCACCCGCGAGGAGAAGCTGCTCGCGCTGGAGAAGCAGCAGCAGTCCATCGCCGCCGACCTCGACGTCGAGATGGCGATCGTCGCGATCAAGGAGCTGTGGTACGCCGTCTCGCCCGCGTGCTGGCTCGCGCTCGGCTACCCCCAGGACCGTGACCTCCAGACGTACTGCAGCGACGAGGACCTGCTCGAGCTGGCAAGACTGAACAGCCTGTGGCCCGCGGACGCGCACTGGGCGATCCTCGACGCGAGAGGGGAGGAACCCGGACCCGCCGAGCCGAAGAAGGAGCCGCTGCTCTCGCCCCTGTGCCAGGGCGTGGTGTCGAGGCTGCGCGCGGGGCGTCCGAGCTCGGCGCGCCCGGTCGGCGGGACGCCGCTCACGCCGGAGCGCGCCCCGGACCTCCCGCGCGGCACGTTCGTCGTGCCCGGGGTGGGCGCCTGCACGCCGAAGGAGTGCACGGTCCTCTGAAGGCCGCGCCGCGGCCATGGTCCGCGGTTCGGCTCCTGGGCCGCCGCGCGGACCCCGCGTGCTTGGGCGAGCGCCGGCTTCACGAGGGTTTGGCGCCGGCACGGGGGTTGCTCGTGGGACCGTCGAGGAGAACGACACCCATGACCACCAAGATCGAATCCATCCACGTCGCGCCGACGAGCGAGAGTCGGTCCTTGCCCGGCCGTTTCGAGACCGCGCTTCGAGGGGCCGTCGCGGGCCTGGCCCGGGGCGTCGCCGGCGGCGTCGAGCTCGCCGC
>JAEZXM010000150.1 GCA_023419875.1 Pseudomonadota bacterium
CCGCGGCCCCCCGCGCCCGCTCCCCCGCCGGCGCGACCGGCCGCGAAGTTCTTCGATGACCTCGACGCCGACGTGAGCGTGGACGTCGACGACCTCTCGACCCCCGCTTCACCGCATGTCGACTTCCACGCGTCCGGGGTGTACGCCCCGTCGGCGGGCGCCGCCGCCGTGGATTGGCCGGGGGGTCTCGCCACCCCCGCCCAGGCCGAGGACGCGCTGAAACGAGCGCTCCACGGGTCCGCCGATCTCGCGCGACCGCTGCACGCCCTGGCGATCCGGACGCTCGAGTCCCTCTCGGATCTCGAGCGCGCGGCGCTCGCCGGTGAGCCGGGGCCGATCGATCCCGCACCGATCCGCAGGTCCGCGGTCCTGCGGTTGCGGGTCGCCGAGGCGCTCGCGAGCGTCCCGCCCCAGGGGAGCGTCGTGGACCAGGGCGCGCTCTCCGCGTTCCTGGGCGAGATCGACGGGCTGCTCGCGGACGTCGCGCAGCTCCGCGGGGCTGCGCCGAGCGAGCTGGCCCCCGCGCTGGACTCCGTCCGGAACGGGCTCGTCCGCGAGGCCATCGACTTCTCGGAAGCGGCGCAGCGCGTGGCGGCGGGCCCGTCCGAAGCGCCCGGCCCTGCCCAGCCCGCGCGAAAGCCGCAAGCCATCACCCGGGTCATCGAGAGCCACGCCGAGCGTCCGCGCAGGCGCAACGTGTGGCCCATGATCTGGCTCGGGCTCGTGGTCGTGCTCGGGGGCGGGTACCACGTGCGCAACTACCTCGCGCGTCCCGAGCCGACCCCGGTCCGCACGCTGCCCGGCGCGCCGCAAGGACTTCAGCTCATCGAGGGGAAGGGCCAGCAGACGCTCGTCCGGATTCCAGGCCAGGCGATCGACCCCCACGAGCTCGAGAGGTTCCGCGAGCGGCAGGCCGAGAAGGGCATCGAGGTCAGGCAGATCACGCCAGGGATGTACGTGCTGGTGCCCGGCAAACCCGGAGGAGGTGCAGAATGAAGGCGCGTCCCGCTGGCACTCGTGGCTTCACGCTCATCGAGCTGATGGTGGTCGTGGCCATCATCAGCATGCTCGCCTCGGTCGCCATCCCCGAGTTCACGAAGGCGACCCTGCGGACCCGCGGCGCGGAGCGGGCGACGATCCTGAAGGCGATGCGCGTCGGGATCGAGGACGGGTTCGACCGGGGCCTGATCCCGCCGCCGCCCGGCTTGCCGGGCGGACCGAACCCCGCCGGCGTCGCAGGAACGACCAAGCGCCCGTTCCAGCCGGCGATGGCGGGGTGGTCGAGCATCAACATGGTCGTCCAGGGGAACTGCTACTACACGTACGAGTTCGAGGCGGCGGAATCCAACGATCCGGCGGTGCCGCCCCAGTACACGATCTCTGGATTGGGCGACCTGGACGGAGATGGGGTGGCCAGCACGAAGCAGATCGTCATCGCTCGCGGGATCGGCGGGTGGCAGCCGACGAGCGAGGTTCCCGCGGCCGGCCGCGAGTTCGACTCCGGGGTGTTCTGATCCCGAGGCCCGGCACTTTCGGTTGCACGTGCCGCCGGCCGGGCGGATCCTCCTGCCATGACCGCGGAGCCCCCGGCCGAGCGCGCTCGTGAGCTCCGCACCCAGCTCCGCGCCGCCGATCACGCGTACTACGTCCTCGACCGGCCGATCCTCTCCGACGCCGAATACGACCGGCTCATGAAGGAGCTGGTGGCGCTGGAGGCGGCGCACCCGGAGCTCGTCACCTCCGACTCCCCCACGCAGCGGGTCTCGGGCGCCCCCTCGGAGCGGTTCGCGCGGGTCGTGCATCGCGAGCCGATGCTCTCGCTGGGCAACGTCACCACCGACGAGGAGCTGCGCGAGCTGGACGAACGGGTGCACCGGCTCCTGGGACTCCCGGCCGAGCAGCCCGTGGGGTGGGTGGCGGAGCCGAAGCTCGACGGCCTCGCGGTGGAGCTCGTCTACGCGGACGGCGTGCTCGTCTCCGGCTCCACACGCGGCGACGGCGTGAACGGCGAGGACGTGACGGCGAACCTGAAGGTCGTGGGCGCGACCGGCGCGAACCGCGGCGTGCCGCACCAGCTCCTCGGCGCCCCGCCCTCGCGGCTCGAGGTGCGCGGCGAGGTCCTCCTCTTCAAGGAGCACTTCGAGACGATGAACCGTCAGCTCCTCCGCGTGGGCGAGGAGCCGTTCGCGAACCCGCGCAACGCGGCGGCGGGCACGCTCCGCCAGCTCGACTGGCGCGTCACCGCCCGGCGGCCGCTGTCATTCATCGCGTACGAGGCGCTCGTCCCGCCCGGCGCGGCCCGCGCGCCGGAGTGGAAGACGCACTGGGAGAAGCTCGAGGATCTGGATTCCTGGGGGTTCGCCGTCAACCAGGAGAACGAGCGGTGCGCCGGGATGGGCGAGGTGCTCGCCTACCGCGACCTCATGGCGAACCGGCGATTCCAGCTCCCGTACGACACCGACGGCGTGGTGGTGAAGGTGGACGACCTCGACTGGCGCCGCCGGCTGGGCGCGGCCTCGAAGTTCCCGCGCTGGGCGGCGGCCTTCAAGTACCCGCCGCAGGAGGAGGCGACGCGGATCCGGCGCATCTGGGCCTCGGTGGGCCGCACCGGGATCCTCACGCCGGTCGTGGAGTTCGACCCCGTCCGCCTCTCCGGCGCGATGGTCTCGAACGCGACCTTGCACAACGAGGACGAGATGCGCCGGAAGGACGTGCGCCAGGGCGACTGGATCCTGGTGCGCCGCGCCGGCGAGGTGATCCCCGAGGTGGTGAAGCCGCTGCCGGAGCGGCGGACCGGGAGCGAGGAGCTCTTCGTCTTCCCGACGGCGTGCCCGGTCTGCGGCGCGAACGTGGTCCGCGAGGAGGGCGAGAAGGTCTACCGCTGCACCGGCGCGGCCTGCCCGGCGCAGCTCGTGGGCCGGCTCCGCCAGTTCGCCTCGCGCCGCGCGCTCGATATCGAGGGGCTCGGCGAGAAGCTCGCCGCGGGCCTGGTGGAGCGCGGGGTGAAGGACTTCGCCGACCTGTACGCGGTGCCGTTCGAGACGTGGCAGCAGCTCTTCTCGCGACCGCGGAAGGAGCTGGACGCGGATGCTCCCCTGCCGGAGAAGGCGGCCCACAACATGGTCGCCGCCCTCGAGCGCTCGAAGGACACCACGCTCAGGCGCCTGCTCCACGGCCTCGGCATCCCGCAGGTGGGCGAGGCCACGGCGGCCACGCTCGCGCGCGCCTTCGGGACGATCGAGCGGTTCATGGACGCGAGCGAGGAGGAGCTGCTCGCGGTCCGCGACGTGGGACCGGAGACCGCCCGCGAGATCCGCGCCTGGTCGGCCGAGCCGCAGAACCGCAGGGTGGTCGAACGGCTCGTGGCCGCCGGCATGAAGGCGAGGCCCGAGGCGGTGGACGCGCGCGGGCCGTTCGCGGGCAAGACGGTCGTCCTCACCGGCGGGCTCTCGAAGCTCTCGCGCGACGAGGCCAAGGCGGAGATCGAGCGGCGGGGAGGGAAGGTCTCGGGTTCGGTGTCGAAGAAGACCGACCTCGTGGTCGCCGGCGAAGACGCGGGCTCGAAGCTCGCGAAGGCGCAGGAGCTCGGGGTGAAGGTCGTGGGGGAGGAGCAGTTCCTCGAGCTGCTGAAGGGGTAGGCCGTGTCCCCGCCCGACCTCGTCCGCGCCCACGCCGTCGTGACCGGCCGCGTCCAGGGCGTCGGGTTCCGGTACACGACCGTCGCCGAGGCGCGGCGGCTGGGTGTCAACGGCTGGGTCCGCAACGAGGCCGACGGCTCGGTCGAGGTGGAGGCGGAGGGGGAGCGCGCCGCGGTGGAGGCGCTCGTCCGGTTCCTCCACCGCGGACCGCCCGGCGCCTGGGTGCGGGACGTGGCGCTGCGCTGGGAGCCTCACGTGGGGGACCTGGGGCCGTTCCGGACGAGGCATTGACGCCCCCGGCCTCGACCTGGCCCGACGGCCGTGCTATTCACCCCGTCCCCTCGGGTCCGCGCTGCGGACCCGGCCTTCAATGTTCACGGGGCTCACCGCCCCTCTACGGCGGGCGAAACGCGGTTCCAACCCGCGGCCCGGCGATCGATGACCCACTTCCCAGCGCTCGACACGTCCGCGCTCGACGAGCTGGTGCTCGCCGCGCAGAAGCCCTCCCGCTACGTCGGTTGCGAGTTCGGCGCCGTCGAGAAGGACCTCGACCACGTCCGCGTCCGGTTCGCGCTCGCGTTCCCGGACACGTACGAGGTCGGCATGTCGAACCTCGGCTTCCGGCTCCTCTACCACCTCCTCAACGACCGGGAGGACGTCGCCTGCGAGCGCGTGTTCCTGCCGTGGCCGGACATGGAGGAGATGCTGAAGGCGCGGAAGCTCCCGCTCTTCACCCTCGAGTCGCGTGCGCCGGTGAGGGCCTTCGACGTCCTCGGCATCACGCTCCAGTTCGAGCTCGCCTACACGAGCGTGCTCGCGATGCTCGAGCTCGCCGGGATTCCGCTCCTCGCCGCCGAGCGCGGCGAGGAGGATCCCCTCGTGGTCGGCGGCGGGCCGTGCGCCTTCAACCCGGAGCCGGTGGCCGACTTCTTCGACTGCTTCGCGGTGGGCGACGGCGAGGAGGTGGCGGTCGAGATCGCCGATGCGGTCGCGGCGAGCGGCTTCAGGCGCGGCGGCGCGGCGCTCAGCCGGCGCGAGCTCCTCGGGCGCCTCGCCGCGATCCCCGGCGTCTACGTGCCGGCGTTCTTCGCCCCGCGGTACGACCCGGTCTCGAAGGTGATCACGGCGATCGAGCCGCTCCGCCCCGGGTACGAGAAGGTCGAGCGCCGGGTGATGCCCGACCTGAACGCGCTCCCCACGACCGCGTACACGAAGCCCATCGTGCCGTTCATGCAGACGATCCACGATCGCCTGCCAATCGAGATCCAGCGCGGCTGCACGCGCGGCTGCCGCTTCTGCCAGGTGGGGATGATCACCCGCCCGACGCGGCAGCGCGATCCGCGGCAGGTGCTGGAGCTCGCCGAGGTCGGCCTCAAGGCCTCCGGCTACGAGGAGGTGGGCCTCCTCTCGCTCTCCTCCGGCGACTACGCGCCGCTGAACGGCCTCCTCGACGACTTCCTCGCCCGATGGGAGGGCGAGAAGATCGCCATGAGCCTGCCCTCGCTTCGCACCGAGACGATGAGCGACGAGCTGGCGAAGAAGATCGCCCGGATCCGCAAGACCGGCTTCACGCTCGCCCCCGAGGCGGCGACCGAGCGGATGCGCGCGGTGATCAACAAGGGGAACCGCGAGGAGGACCTCTTGCGGGCCGTCGAGTCGATCTTCGCGAACGGCTGGTCGCTCCTCAAGCTCTACTTCATGATCGGGCTGCCGGAGGAG
>JAEZXM010000232.1 GCA_023419875.1 Pseudomonadota bacterium
CGTACGCACCGCGCGTGGCGCCACGCCGCCCCGCGGGGTCGATCGCCTCACCGGTCCGCGCGTCCCGTCCACCTGCTCCACGGCTCCGTCCTGACACGCGCAGCGCGCGCGGGCGCGGGAGGTGCGCCACCTCCACTGGGGGTGCAGTCGTGGAGAACGAGCCGACCCCAGGCGTGGCTCGGCCTCTGTGCCGCTGATGGGTACGCGCACGGGAAGTGCTACTCGTCCTCGCGTGACCCTGGCGATGAAGAGAACCATGAACGACGAGTGCACCTCGCCCCCTCCGCGTCGTACCCGCCTTGCCTTCGACGAACGGCTCGAGAGCGCACCTCGATCGAGCGAGGAGCGCCTCCGCGCGCTCGTGGCTGCGAGTTCCGACATCGTGTTTCGGTTGAGCCCGGACTGGACCGAGCAGCGGCACCTCGAGGGCCGCATCTTCGAGGGTCGCTGTGTTCCTCCCCCGCCGACGTGGATGGAGGACCACGTCCACCCCGACGATCGGGAGCGCGTCTTCGCCGCCGTCGCGGACGCGATCCAGACGAGAAGCTCGGTCGCGCTGGAGCACCGGGTGCTTCGCGACGACGGAGGCGAGGCCTGGGTGTTCACGCGAGCGGTCCCGCTGCTCGACGAGGACGGCACGATCCGCGAGTGGTTCGGCATGGCGAGCGATGTCACCGAGCGGAGGCGCGCGCAGGAAGCGCTCGTCAAGGCCAACGAGCTGCTCCGCGAGGCTGACCGCCGGAAGGACGAGTTCCTGGGGATGCTCTCGCACGAGCTGCGGAACCCGCTCGCCCCGGTCCGGAACGCCACCTGGGTCCTGCGCCACGCGGAGCCCGGGAGCGAGCAGGTCCGGCGGGCGCAGGCGATCATCGAGCGCCAGACCGAGCACCTCGCCCGCCTGGTGGAGGACCTCCTCGACGTGACCCGGATCGCGCGCGAGAAGCTCGCGCTGCGCCGGGCTCGGGTCGATCTCCGTGAGGTGGTTTCGCGCGCCGCGGAGGGCTTCCGCCTGGTCCTCGAAGGACGCGGCGTGACGTTCCGGGCCGACGCGCCCGCGCCTGCGCTGTGGGCCGACGCCGACCCGACGCGGATCGCGCAGGTCGTCGGCAACCTCCTGCACAACGCGGCGAAGTTCACGCGCCCGGGGGACGAGGTCGCGCTCCGCCTCGACCGCGACGGAGACATGGCCGAGCTCGGGGTACGCGACACCGGCGTGGGCATCGACGCCGCGCTGCTGCCGCGCGTCTTCGAGCCATTCACCCAGGGCGAACGCTCGCCGGCTCGCACCGACCGCGGGCTGGGCCTCGGGCTCGCGCTCGTGAAGGCGATCGCGGAGCTCCACGGCGGGAGCGTGCGCGCGGCGAGCGCGGGGCCCGGCACGGGTGCGGAGTTCGTGGTGCGGATCCCGATCCTCTGGCGGGCGGGATAGGAGGCCGGAAGGCGCCCGTCGTCAGTCGAGCGGCTCCGGGCGCGCCGCCTTCACGCCGAAGGCGAGCCGGAGCACGCCGGCACGCGAGATTAGGAGCTCGTAGATTCCCAGGCTCACGGCGAACGAGCCGAGGACCACGAACAGGAGCTTCACGGTCAGGCTCACCTGCCACTGCACCGCGAAGTACGCCAGGATCATGATCACCGGCTGGTGGAACACGAAGAACGGCAGGACCGCCTGCTGGCCGTACCGGAGCGCGGGCCCGGAGCGGTCCAGGTGCCGCATGCCCAGGTGGAGGAAGTAGAGCGTCCAGGCCCAGGCATCGAGCGAGATCAGCGTCCAGAAGAGGACGTCGAGCGCCGTGCGCGGCGGCGCCTGGAGGT
Organism: Pseudomonadota bacterium; assembly: GCA_023419875.1. GTDB lineage: Bacteria > Myxococcota > Myxococcia > Myxococcales > Anaeromyxobacteraceae > Anaeromyxobacter. Next base: position 1,813 of record JAEZXM010000232.1, read on the forward strand.
CGAGGGTGCCCGTGGACACGGCGATGCCCATCGCGGCCGCCGCCGCGACCACGCCCACGGCCAGGTGGAGGAACCCGTCTCGCAGGATGACGTCCTGGAAGCCGCGTTCCGAGAACAGGACGAAGCCGAGCACGAAGAAGGAGAACTGCACGAAGAAGTCGGCCCAGCCGTGCTCCTCGGGCGAGAAGGGGTGGAGGGCCAGCCGGACCACCGCCAGCGGCACGAAGAACAGCAGGAGGGCGCCGGGACGTCGGCAGAGATCCGCCAGCCTGCCCAGCAGCCGCGCGCCGGGCTCGCTCCGGAGCCAGCCGAACACGGGCAGCGCCAGGATCGAGAACGAGAAGAGGAACCCCAGGAACCAGAGGTGATACCCGAGCGCGCCGAACCAGACCGGCGTGAACCCGAACCGCCGGTCGAGCACGAAGTGCAGGTACGAGCCGGTCACGAGGCCCGTCTGCGTCTTGTGCAGCCACTCGACCCAGAGCATCAGCGGCATCAGGCAGGCGGCCCCGACCAGGTACGGGAGCAGGAGCCGCGCGAACCGCTCGCGGGCGAACTCGCCCGCCGTGCGGCGGCGCAGCGCGAACAGGCTGCCGGCCCCCGCCAGCAGGAAGAAGAACGGCATGCCCCAGGGGAACATGAACGCGATGAAGAACGTGATCACCCGGCTCTGCTCGGCGTTCTTGACGTGCCAGGGCGTGAGATCGAACGGGTGAACGGCGTGGAAGAGGAAGACGCCGGCGATGGCGATGACGCGGAGCCAGTCGAGGTAGTGCAGGCGGGCGGGGGAGGGGGAAGTGGAGGAGGGGGAAGCGGAGGAGGGTGCCTGGAGCATGGTCATGTCGGTCACCCCCGCCACTTCTCCGCCAGCGCACGGTAGTAAGCCTGCAGGATCCCGAAGGCGAGCTTCCGCTCCCCGCGATCGGAGACGAGACCCTTGCGGTTCCAGCCGTCCTGGATCCCGGGCAGCACACGCCGCGGTGAGCGGAAGTCGGCCAGGATCCACGGGCTCATCCCGCGCAGGAACGGGATCCGCTCCAGCATCCGGAGCTGGTGCTCGTAGACGGCCGCCTGGTACTCCTCGCTCCAGCGGGTGAGCGGATCTCCGTGGAAGCCCTGGAGGGCGTCGGCGCCGAGCTCGGTCATGACGAGCGGCTTCGCGTGGCACGTCTCCCAGCGCACGCCGGCGGGGCGATCGGGGAGGCCGTCGTACCAGCCCAGGTACTCGTTGCACCCGAGCACGTCGAGGTCGGCGCCGAGCGGGTCGTCCACGCGCTGGAGGAGCGGCTCCACCTCCTGCCGCTCCAGCGCGGCGCTGACGAGCCGGGTGGGATCCAGGGCCCGCGCCGTGCGCACCAGCTCGCGCATGAAACGGAGCCGGGCGTCGGTCGGAGGCGTCTCGTTTCCGACGGACCACACGATGACGCTCGCGCGGTTCCGGTCGCGGGTGACGAGCTCGGTGAGCTGCGTACGGGCGTCGTCGAGGGTGTCCGGGTCCTCCCAGGCGATGGTCCAGTAGACCGGGATCTCCGCCCAAAGGAGGAGCCCCAGCTCGTCGGCGAGGCGCACGGTGTGCTCGTCGTGCGGGTAGTGGGCGAGCCGGACGAAGTTGGCCCCGAGCTCCTGCGCCCAGCCGAGCAGGGTCCGGGCGTCCTCCGGACCGCAGGCCCGGCCCTCGCGGCGCGGCGCCTGCTCGTGGAGGCTGATGCCTCGCAGGAAGACGGGGGCGCCGTTGAGGAGGATCTCGCCCCCGCGGACCTCGACGGTGCGGAAGCCGATCCGATCGATCACCCGGTCCGTCTCCGACTGCAGCTCGACGAGGTGGAGCCGCGGGCGCTCCGGGGTCCAGCGCTCGAGCGCCGGCGCCTCGAGCTCCACGCGGCCGAAGCCCTCGGCGTCGGTGTCCACGCACGCGGAGAGCCCGAGCTCGGGGAGGCGCACCGACACCGACTGCCGCCGCGTCGGCCCGTCGAGCCGGACCCAGCCGGTGATCCGACCGGGGTCCTCCGGCGCGAGGTGGAGCGCGTAGTCGCGGAGGAAGGTCTCCGGCACGTCCACGAGCAGCACATCCCGGGTCAGGCCGCCGTAATTCCACCAGTCCGTGTTGAGGGTGGGGACGCCCTCGCGCCGCCGCGTGTCGTCCACCATGACCACGAGCGAGTTCGACCCCGGGCGCACGAACGAGGTCACCTCGACGTCGAAGGGCGTGAACCCGCCGCGGTGGCCGCCCGCGAACGTGCCGTTGAGCCAGACTTGGGCCTCGGAGTTGGCCGCGCCGAAGCGCACGAACCGGCGCCGCCCCGCCGCGGGGGCGGCGTCGAAGAGGGTGCGGTACCAGATCGTGCCCTCGTAGAGGAAGAGCTCGCGCCGCTGGGAGTTCCAGTCGCCCGGCACGCGGAGCGGCTCCGAGCGGTCGAAGTCGTACTCGATCCGGTCGCTCGGGGACGCCGGCTTCCGGTCGGCGAAGTACCCGTCGGTCGCGTGCGGCTGGCCGCGATAGTCGAGGGAGCCGTTCTGGTAGGGATCGACGATGGCCCGCCACTCTCCGGCCAGGCTGCGGCTGGAGCGCGCGAGGACGTTCTGGATGAGCGGCGCGGAGCGGAAGGGCATGGGCCGCCGGTGCTTCACCAGAAGTACAACGACGCCCAGGAGTACGTCCCCCCGCTGATCGCGAAGTACGTGTACCCGTCGGCCAGCTTGGCGAGCGGCAGCGGGCCGCCGCCGCAGGCGCTCGACGCCGCCCCGCCGTTGACGCTCACCGTGCGCCCCGCGAAGTTCGAGCAGCCCCAGCCGCGGACCGTGGCCGCGGTCCGGAGGCAGACCGGGCCGGTGGTGTTGAAGTTCCCGCTCTGGCCGCCGGACATCGTGACCGGGTTGGCGCAGGGCGCGCTCCCGCCCCCGCTCGCGGCGGTGAAGCCGGCGGTCACCGTCCTGTCGCCGCTCATGGTCACGGTCACCGGGTTGGTCGTTCCGGTGACGGAGCCGCTCCAGCCGGTGAAGGTCGCGCCGCTCGCGGGGACGGCGGTGAGCGCGACGACGGTGCCGGCCGGAAACGTGTAGACGCCCGGGGCGGGGGACACCGAGCCGCTGCCGGTGACGCCGACGGTCAGGGCATACGTGGTGGGCTGCGTCGGGCCCGTCCCGCCCGTGAGCCCGTCGATGCCCCGCGTGGCCCTTCCGTTCCCGTCGAACAGCGACCGTGTGGCGGCGTCGTCGTTGGACCAGCCCGGCGCCCGGAGCCACCGCGACGTCACCGCCCAGCCCGCGCCCCAGTAGAAGACGCCCTTCACGCTGGAGTAGTCGTCCACGACGCCGACCAGATCGCGGAGGAACTGGTACTGGCCGTCCGGCGTCTGCGCGTACGGGCCGGTGTAGCTCGCGGCGCTCCGCGTCCAGTACCAGGCGGTCTCGACGATCCAGACCTCCTTCGAGGAGTGGCTCGAGCTCATGCCGGAGAGGACCCCACGCAGGTCGCCGAAGGAGCCTTGCCACATCGGATAGAACGAGAACCCCACCGCGTCCACGCTGCCCCAGGCGCCGCCGTTCGAGATGAAGCTCGAGATCCAGTAGCTGGTCGTGGACCAGGAGCCGCCCGAGTCGAGGTGGAGGAGGATCCGGGTCGAGCTGCTCACCTGCTTCACCGCGGCGATCCCGGCGTTGACGAACGCGGTGAGGTTCCGCCACGAGCCGCCGCTGCGGTACGGTCCGCCGAGGTCCCAGAGCAGGCCGTTGGTGATCTCGTTTCCGACCTGGACCATGTCGGGAGTGGCGCCCGCGTTGACGAACGTGGTCATGGCGGTCCGGGTCCACGTCGAGACGCGGTTCCGCACCGCGTCGGGGGTGGTGTCGCCGGACCACGAGGTCGGCTTCCACTGGTTCGCGGGATCGGCCCACCAGTGCGAGTAGTGGAAGTCGACCAGGAGCTTGAACCCCTTCTGCTTGGCGGCCACCGCGGCGCGGGTGGCGTACGCCAGGTCGGTGAACATGGCGTAGTCCGTCGAGGCCGGGTCCACGTTCACGCGGATGCGCGCCCAGGTGTACCCGTGGTCGCGGAGGATCTGCAGGCCGTCGCCCGCGACGCCGTTCGTGTCCGCGTAGACGACCCCCTTGCTCTGCGCGTAGGGGATCTCGGAGATGTCGGCGCCGACAGCCAGGCTCGTGGCGGCGCTCGAGCGCGGCTCGGCGAGCGCCGCCGGCGCGGACGGATCGGCGTCGCAGGCGGCCAGCGCGAGGGTGAGGAGGGAGACGAGGAGGGATGGTACGCG
>JAEZXM010000234.1 GCA_023419875.1 Pseudomonadota bacterium
GCCCCACGCAGGGCGTCACACGGCGGGTGCCGCAGGCGCCGCCGCGGGCCGCACCTCCGGGAACAGCCCCACGTCGGCGAGCGCGGTCTCGAGCGCGTAGGTGGCGGCCCCGAGCGCGATGGCCCGCTCGCCGAGGGCGCCGGCGACGAGCTGGACGGGCCGGGCGCTCGACACCCGCGTCCGGTCCTGCACCGCGCGCCGGAGCGGGACGACCAGGGGATCGCCGAACCGCGCGAGCGCGCCGCCGACGATCACCATCGCCGGATTGAGCAGGTTGATCATCGCGGCGATGCCGGTCGCGAGATAGCCGACCGTGTCCTCCACCACCTTGAGCGCGAGCCGGTCGCCGGCGGCGGCCGCCTCCTCGATGGCCGCCATCGTGATCTCGCGCCCCGCGAGCGGCGCGTCCGGGTGCTCGGCCCGAAGCGCGACGGCCCGCGCCACCACGTCCGGCTCGGAGACGACGTGCGTCAGGCACCCGCGCAGCCCGCACTCGCAGGGCGCGCCGCCCGGATCGACGGGCACGTGCCCGAGCTCGCCCGCGACGCCGTTCGCGCCGCGGTAGACCTTCCCGCCGACGACGTGTCCGGAGCCGACCCCGGCGCTCACCTCGACGAAGACGAGGTCGTCGATCCCGCGGCCCGCGCCCCACCAGTGCTCGGCCAGCGCGCCCAGGTTGGCGTCGTTGTCGAGCAGCACCGGCACGCCGAACCGCTCCTCCAGCTCCTCGAACCCGCCCCGGCCCTTCCACGCCGGGAGCACCATGCGCGAGAGCGACTCGTACGCGTCGTGCGACACGGGGCTCGGCATGCCCACGCCGATGGCCACCAGCCGCTCCCGCGGCCACCGCCAGCGCGCGAGGCACGCCTCGATGAGCTCCACGATGGCGGCGCGCGTGCCCGCGGGATCCGCGTGGACCGCGTGCGCGCGGCGCTCCCAGGCGACCACGCGCCCGCGCAGGTTGGTGAGCGCCACCGCGACGTGCGTCCGCCCCACGTCCACGCCCACCACGCCGAAGGCGTCGTCCTCGAACCGCAGCAGGATCGGCCTCCGGCCGCCGCGGGAAGGGCCGGCGCCCACCTCGCTCACGAGCCCCTTCGCGAGCAACGAGCTCACGGTGATGGAGATGGTGCTGCGCGCCAGCGCGGTCCGCCGGGACAGCTCGGCGCGGGAGATGCCGCCCGAGGCCCAGATCATCGCGACCAGGCTCCCCGCGTGCGGGGGCAGCGCCCCCGCGCCCCGGCGCGCGCCGCCCGGCGCTCGCGTCCTCTCACCCTCGCCCATGTCAACCATCGTACAGCACCGCCACGTCCACCTCGATGGCCTCCACCGCGCCCGTGCGCCCGAAGACCTCTGCCGAGGTGGTCCGATCGAGCGTGTCGCCCTCCAGGCGCCGCACGGAGCCGCCCCGGCCGCGCACCGCGATCGCCGCCTCCGGCCGCCGCCGGTAGATCACCGGCACCTCGCAGAGCGTGAACCCGAGCGTCCCGGCCTCGAGCGGGAACGAGCGGCGGGTGCCGTCCGCCGCGGGAAGCTCGAGCTCCGCCGGACGGGAGAGCAGCTCCGCCGTGCGGAGGAGGAGCGGCCAGAACCGGATCCGCCCGCCCTGCACCCGGACGCCGAGCTCGCCCATCCGCGCCAGGACCTCCTCCTTCACCTGCCCCGTCATGCCGGGCTGCCGCGCCCCGCCGCGGCGGGGCGTGTGCGAGTACGGATCGAGCGGGATGGCGCCGTACTCGGCGGGCGTCTTCCGCGTCCCGGCCATGCCCTCTCGCACCTCGTGGTACGCGGCCGCAAGCCGGCGCACCACTCCCGAGTCCGCGCCCGCCTCGGCGGCCGCGAAGCACCGCTCCTGCACCGCCACGAGCAGCTTGCCGACCATGTGCCAGTAGATGCAGCCCAGGCCCTCGTAGCCGTACATCGTCCCGCTCCGGCCGGTGAACCGCCGGTGCTGGAACACGCGCTCGTACGCGGTGAGCACCTCGGCGGCGCCGGCCGCGTCGACCGCGCCCTCCTGCTCGAGCGCCCGCACCGCCTCTCGGATCCGATCGTCGCCGTCGAGCGTCTCCCGGAACCGGACCTTCCCGAGCGCATCGCGCCGGATGATCGAGGCGCCGGACGCGAGCAGCCGCCCGAGCGCCGGGCTCTCCCGGAGCACCTCCTCCGGCACGACGTTCCGCTCGAGGAACCCCGGCAGCCGGCGCTCCGGGTACAGCAGGTAGCTCCGCTGATCCTCGCGCCGGAGCACGCTCTTCCGCAGGGCCGCGAGCACGCCGAGGGCCTCCTCGCCGGAGAGGAGCCCCGAGCCGAGCGCCGCCGCCTGGCCCTCCAGCATCTCCGGGAGGTGCTCGATGCCGAAGCCGCCGTCGGGCCGCGGCACGAGCAGGTTGTACGAGTGGTACAGGCCGTCGGACCTGCGGTTCGCGACGAGGCCGTGGCGCACGAGCTCGAGCCCGAGCTCGGCGAGCCCGTCGAGCGCCCGCAGGGGAACCTCCACCGGCGCCGAGAGCCCTCCGCGGTAGAGGGCCGCGCGGTATCCGGAGGCGACCCGGCCCACGTCGGCGAGGAAGGCGCCGCGCTCGCGGTCGCCGACCTCGGCGCCGGCGAGGAGCGGCCCGTGGCGGGTGAGGGCGGCGGCCGTCTCCTCGAGCCAGCGCGCCACCTCGCGCGAGAGCGGGACGGACCCGCCGCCCGCCTCGGCCAGGAGGGCGCGGAGCGTCCGGAGATAGCCGGCGAGCTGGCAGAGGGTCACGACCGAGAGGCCGTAGCCAACGAGCGCGTTGTTGGCGTCGTTCCACTCCGGCCGCTGGGTGTTCATCCAGATCCCGCCGCCCGGGACGAGGTTCGCGAGCTTGGCGAGGGCCGGCACGAGGAGCTTCTCGGCGAGCGAGACCCGGTGAAGGTCGCCGCCCGTGTGCAGGAGGCGTCCGTCGGACCCGCGGGCCGGGAGCGACTCGAGGATGCGCCGGTGCTTCTCCGCGTCGAAGCGGATGGTGGCCCGCGGGTCCCGCAGGATGTCGTCCCAGGGGGCGATCTCGTAGGGCACGTCGGCGTAGGTGAAGAGGCGGCGCCGGAGCAACGCCGAGAGCCGGCCCGGGTGGTGGCGGAGCGAGAGGTCGAGCAGCCGCTGGAGATACACGAGCTGGTGGTCGCCCCAGTAGCCGATCGCCGCCCAGGGGTGCGCCGGATCCGGGACCTCCCAGTCCACGCCGTCGCTCGAGATCCGGTAGGGGTTGTGGCCGTCCGCGGTCGAGGCGTTCACGAACCGTGCGATGAAGGCGTCGAGGAGCTCCGGCCAGGAGAGCGCGAGCGCCTCCCAGTTCTGGAAGATGTCGCGCCAGTTCCCTTGCCAGGCGATCCGCTCCTCGCCGCTTTCTCCCCGGACCTGCACGTCGAACCGGTTCCAGGGGCGGCTCGGGTCCCCGTGGCGGCGGCTGAAGGTGAGCGGGAGGTACTCGAGGACGAGCCGGGAGAGATCGGGATCGCCGAGCGCCTCGGCGCGGGCGACGAGGGCCGCGCGCGGCTCGCGGTCCGCGAGCGCCTCGAGAAACACCCGCTGCCGCCGCGCCGTGGCCGGGCTCGACCGCGCCACGAAGGCGGCGAGGTCGGGGCCCGGGACGGTGCCATCGCCCGCGGGCACGCCCCCCCGCAT
>JAEZXM010000238.1 GCA_023419875.1 Pseudomonadota bacterium
GAGCTGACCGCGGCCGAGCGATCGCGGCTCGAGACGATGCACGTGCCCCAGCGCCGCGCCGACTGGCTCCTCGGCCGCACCGCGGCCAAGTCGGTGGTCGCGCAGGCGCTGCGGGACGCGATCCCCGGCGACTGGCGACCGGGAGCGCTCGAGATCACGAGCGAGCCGAGCGGGATGCCCTACGCCCGGCTCGCCCCCGAGGCCGCCCCGACCGCCGGCTTCGCGCCGGGCGAGCGGCTGCCCGTGAGCGTCACCATCAGTCACACCGCGGGACATGCCCTCTGTGCCGCGACCTGGACGGCGCCTGGCGGAGCCGCCCCGCCGCTCGCCCTCGGCATCGATCTCGGCCTCATCGAGCCACGGTCGCCCGCATTCATCGAGACCTTCTTCACCGATGCCGAGCAGCGCTGGGTGCGCACCGCCCCCTGGTGGGAGCGCGAACCACGCGCGAACCTCGTCTGGTGCGCGAAGGAGGCGGTCCTGAAGGCGCTGGGGCTCGGCCTCACCGTGGACACGCGCTCCGTCGAGTGCCGGCCGGAGGCCGGTGGCGCCGACCCGGCCCTCTGGCCGCTCGCGCCGGCGGAGGGCGCCTGGAGCCCGTTCACCGCGACGTGCGACCCGGCCCTCCTCCCGGAGGGTGGCACGGTGCGGGGCATCTGGCGCCCGTTCCCGGGGTTCGTGGGAGCGCTGGCGTCCCGTACGACCGCGTCCGGAGCGCGCTGAGCGCTGAGCCTGGCCACCGCGGAGGTCACCACGCCTGCGAGCCGGTGGCGCGGCTCGCCAGCAGGGCCCGCGACCGCTCCACGATCCTGGACGCGCAGGCGGTGAGGACCTGCGACCGCTCCCACTCCCGGTTCACCTGAGCCCACAGCTCACGGCTGTGATCGCGGAACATCCGGAGGCGCAGCGATACCACGGGCGCGAACGAGGTCCGGACCGGGGGTGCAGCTCGGAGGCCCGTCCTCTCTCCCGCCATCTTCCGATCGCGCCTCGCAGAGGCGAGGTTCTTCGCCGCCGTCACGAGCGCGCGCCAGGTCGCGGGAGTCGAACGTCCCCGCGCAGCGGCCAGCGCGCGGTGGTAGGACAGGCAGGCGACGGCCAATCGTTCTTCGGGGAGCATCCCCATAAGGAAGATCACCTATGCCGCCGGATGCACCGCCCCGGTGAGGATCTGCGCCGAGTTTCGGCTCCGGCTTCCGGAAGGAGAGCGGCCGGCCGCGCGGTCCGTTCACGCTCTGTATACCGGGAAGAACCCGTCGCGCGGGGCCCAGGTGGAGCCCGTCGGGGCCCGCTCCGAGGTCTCGCGGCGCCGCGCGAGCCGGTGCGCGGCGATCTCGTCGTGGAGAAGGCAGCCGACCCGGAACGGAATCTCGCTCCCGGGCGCGAACAGCTTCTTGTGGCGGAGGATGCCGTCGCCCGGCGTCCGTCCGCCGCCCAGCACGTAGCAGCGCTTGCCCTCGCTCACCGCCCACTCGACCGTGGCGTGCCGGACGGCCTCGTTGGGGAAGAGGCGGAAGGCCTCCTGCAGCGTGCCGCCCAGGAAGGCGTAGACGTTCTCGGCCGAGACGAGCGCGAGCTCGGAGGCGACCACCCTCCCGTCCACGAGCGCGTGGACGAACGTGTAGTGCCCGGCGAGGTTCCGGGCGAGCGCCTCGAAGAAGCGCAACGGGAAGTGATACCAGGCGTCCGCCCCGCGACGCCCCATGGTGTGCTCGTACACCGCGTGGAACTCGGCCACCCGGTGCCCCTCCGGGTCCACCTCGACGCGCACGCCGCAGCTCCGCGACTTCCGCACGTTGCGGCGGACGTCGCGGTCGTAGCCGTCCCAGACGGCAGCGGCCCCGGCGCCGAGCGGCACGACCACGTTCGGGCCGCGCTCGCGCACGTCGCCCGGCACCGTGGCGAGCTGGCCTGGGAAGAGCGAGAGCCGCAGGAAGGTGGAGACCACGCGTGCCTCGACGCACCAGCCGGCGTACGCGCGCCAGAAGAGGGCGTCCTCGCCGGCGCCGTCGCCCCACGCAAACGGGCCCCCGTACCCGTACGGCGTCGTCGCGTCCCACGACTCCTCGTCGGGCCCCGCCCACGGCTCGGCCGCGATCGGCCGGAGAAGCAGCGGCAGGAGGAGCGTCCGTCCGCGCGCCTCCCCCACCGCGGCCACCGCCCGCGCGCCGCCCTCCGCGAAGAGAAGCGCGTACTCCGGGTGCGCCATCACCTCGCGCCCAGGCCAGCCCTTCCAGAGCGCGAGCCACTCCTCGCGCTCCTCCGACACTCATGTGAGCTCCACCCTCTGTTCACCGGTCACCCGCCTGAGCCACGCCTCGCGCCACATGAGCGGCATCGCGCGCGCGCAACCGAGGTATCGATCGCAGACGCAGCGCTCGAGCAGCACCGTGTCCCGCAGGGTCCGGAGCGCGCCGGTGGACTCGTCCACGATCCGCTCCACGCGGGCGGCGACGCGCATCCGGCGCCCGCAGTACTCGAGCATCTCGCCGCTGAAGGCGAGCCCGCGGTTCGTCCGCCGCTCGTCGAGCGTCACCGCGATCTCCGCCGGGCTCTTCACCTCGACCCACTCCCCCGGCCGCAGCCCGAGCACCTCGGCAGCGGGCGCGGCGCCAGGCGGCTGCCGGCGGGGCGCGACGACGTTCCGCGCACGGCGGCCGGCCCAGCGGAGCGCGGGTCGGCCCAGCATCTCGACGAGCTCCGGCACGTCGAAGGTGCGCGTCCGGAGCAGCCGGACGTACTGGCCCGGTCGCCAGAGCGGCTCGCCCGGCGTGGTGGCCGCCGGCAGCGCAGTGGCCTGGCAGATCCAGCGTGTCGGGTCGGCGGGGTCGCGGACGGGGAATCCGGGTGCGTCGTCGGTGGCCACCGGGCCAGCGGGAACCGGCTCGGCTTTGTGCCCGGGCCCGTCCACCGGCCGGAGCCAGGCCTCCTTCCAGAGGAGCATGCACCCGAGCTGGCAGCCGGCGTGGGCAACGCCGTCGCAGCGGAGGCCTTCGAGCGTCACCGCCCGCTCGAGCCGCCGGTGCGTGCCGCGTGCCGGGTGCGCGCAGGCCCGCTCCGCGCGGAGGGCGACGCGGAATCGCCGGCCGCAGAACCGGACCATCTCGGGCATGAAGGGGAGCCCATCGAGGCGGCCGTTCGCGTCGAGGCCGGCGGCGATCTCGCGAACGGACAGGACCTCGACCCAGGCACCCGGCAAGAGCATCGCTAGAGCACCTCGCGCTTCGCCTCGGGGCTGGCGGCGTGGAGCCGCTCGACGGGAAAGCCGAGCGCCTTCGAGTCCTCGAACGCGGCGGCACCCTCGCGGCGCACGACCCGCAGGAGCGTGAGCGCGAGGATCCGCAGGTCGAGCGCGAGCGACCAGTGGTCGACGTACCAGACGTCGAGCGCGAGTCGGTCGCGGAACGGGGTCGTGTTCCGCCCGTTCACCGCGGCCCATCCGGTGATCCCCGGCCGCACGTCGTGCCGCCGGCGCTCCTCGGTGGTGTACGCCTCGAGGTACTCGGGGAGGAGCGGCCGCGGCCCGACGAGGCTCATCTCGCCGCGGAGCACGTTCCAGAGCTCGGGCAGCTCGTCGAGGCTGGAGGTTCGCAGGAAGCGGCCGAGCCGGGAGAGCCGGGCCGCCTCGCTCCGGAACCAGACCTCGCCGGGCCGCGGCGCCCGCATGGTCCGGAACTTGAGGAGCGTGAACGGCCGTCCATGCCGTCCCGGCCGGCGCTGGCGGTACAGGACCGGTGCACCCTGGGTGACACGCAGCGCGAACGCGATCCCGGCGAGGAGCGGCGCCAGGAAGAGGAGGCCGGCCGCCGCCCCCACCACGTCCAGGCACCGCTTCACCCGGACCACCATCCCCCCTCGCGCCATCCGTCCCTCCGCTCCCCCGAGCGACAGAGAAGCAAGTGCCCGCAGGACGACGGTAGGGAGCGGGCGCCTGCGGGGAGCGGCGGTTTTGGGGGGGCGCCCCGCTGGTACGCGGGCTCGAGATCCTGGCCTTCAGCCCCGGCCCGAGGGCGCGGCCCCGCTCCGTGAGCGCGTACTCGCTCCGTTCGAGGAGCGCCACCTGCGCCACGGCGCCGTTGGCGCAGGAGCGCGGATCGTTCATCATGGCCGCATGTCCAGCTCGGTCGCTCGCTTCGGAAGGAGGCGGTTCCTCGGCACCACGGGCGCAGCCGGCGCGGTCCTCTGGGCCGGCGGTTGCGGGTACTACTCTCCGGGGAAGGGGGCGGCGTACGCGCCCTGGGGTCCGCCCGCGTCGGACGGCGACCCCCTCCTCGCGCTGGTCCACGCGGCGACGCTGGCCGCGAACCCGCACAACACGCAGCCCTGGCTGTTCCGGCTCTCCCCCGGCCGGATCGACCTCCACGCCGATCCCGAACGCTCGCTCGGCCCCATGGATCCGCTCGGGCGGGAGCAGCTCATCGGGCTCGGTTGCGCGCTCGAGAACCTCGCCGTCGCGGCCCGGCACCGCGGCCTCGCGCCTTCGATCGAACCCGTGAGCGATCCGGCGGCGCCCACGCTCGTCGCGCGCGTCACCCTCGACGCCGGCGGTGCGGAGCCCGATCCGCTCTTCGAGCAGATCGCGCGCCGCCGCACGCACCGCGGCCGCTACGCCGACCGGCCGCTCCCGGACGGCCTCCTCGACGAGCTCACGCCCGCCGGTGACCGGGTCGGCGTGCGCTGGCTCGTCGGCGTCGTCGAGAAGGAGGCGTTCCGGACCCTCGCCGTGGATGCGACGCGGGCCATCGTCGACGACGTCGAGATGTCGGAGGCGAGCTTTCGCTGGTTCCGCCACTCGAAGGAGGAGATCGAGCGGCATCGCGACGGCCTCACCCTCGACGCCCAGGCCCTGGGCGCGTTCACCACCTTCCTCGCGAAGATCACCGGGCCCACGAGCCGTGAGAAGGGCGATCGGTACTGGGTCGCGAAGACGCGCGACGTGCACTGCGCGCAGGTGAGCGCGTTCGGGATCCTCTCCACGCCCGAGCTCGAGGACCGCGCGCTGCTCCTCGAGACGGGGCGCGCCTACCAGCGGATGCACCTCCTGGCGACGCGACGCGGCCTGGACATGCACCCGATCAATCAGGCCGCCGAGCGTCGCGATCGCGAGCGCGCGCTGGGGCGTGTGCCCCACCTCGGCGGACGCCTGGCCCGGCTCTCCGGTCCCGGGCACGCACAGATGCTCTTCCGGATCGGCTTCGGCGAGGGAGAGGTCATCCACAGCCCGCGGCGCGATCCGTCCGACACGCTGCTCGCCGGATGATGCCCAGCTCATGGACTTCTTCGCGCGCACCTCGGGGACCTGGATCAACGTCGCCGCGATCCTCGCCGGGACTGCGGCCGGGCTGGCGGCGGGATCGCGGCTCCCGGAGCGCATGAGCCGAACGCTGATGCAGGTGCTGGGGCTCGTCACCTGCTGGGTGGCCCTGGGCATGGTGCGCGGGCTCGACGCCGCATCGGCCGGCCCGCTCCCGGGCGTGATCGTGGCGCTCCTCGCCCTCGCCGCCGGCGCGCTCGCGGGCGAGGCGCTCCGGCTCGAGGAGCGGCTCGCGGGGCTGGGCGAGCGGCTCCGCGCCCGCGTCGGCGGCGGCGGGCGGTTCACCGAGGGTTTCGTGACCGCCTCCTTGCTGTTCTGCGTGGGCCCGATGGCGATCGTCGGCGGCATCCAGAACGGCCTGGCGCTCGATCCTCGTACGCTCGTCGTGAAGTCGGCGCTCGACGGGATCGCCTCGGTCGCGCTGGCCGGGGTGTACGGCGTCGGCGTCGGGTTCTCGGCCTTGCCGATCCTGCTGCTCCAGGGCGGGGTGAGCCTCGGGGCGGCGGCGCTCGCCCGCTCGTTGCCCGACCCGGCGAGCGACCCGCGCGTGCTCCTCGTCTCGGGCGCGGGCGGGCTGCTCGTGCTCGGGATCGCCGTCAACCTGCTGCTCGGCGGGCTCGGGGTGGACGAGCGACGGCGCGTCCGGGTGGCGGCGATGCTGCCGGCGCTGGTCCTCGCGCCGCTCCTGCACCTGGCGCTCGCGAGGTGACCCGAAAAAACGAAGGGAGCGAGCCCCCCGTGTTGGGCCCGCTCCCTCCTGCCCGTCCCAGCACGCGCGAGAACTCCACAGCGTGCGATTCAGGCGTTCAACTGGGATCAGCCTACGCCGGCCCGCATGAGTCCGGAAGCGCCCGGCGGTCTCGATTCTCCAGTACTCGAGGTACGGAACGCTGTCCCAGCCCGCCCCGACATCACGATGTGGGCGCCCCTTCGGGCGGCACCAAATGCGGTCCTCGGACCATCCCCACCTACCCGGAGCACGACCTGGAGTCTTGGTTGGCGCCCTCGGCGCACCTTTGGGGTGCGGCAGGGCGGGCGCATCGAGCTAGCTGCGTGTACGAATCGGTACGGGGTCGTCCGCCTCGCCGGCGTCCACGCCCTCATCCACGTGGAGCAGGCGGCTCACCAGCCCGAACACGTGCGCGCTGAACCCGCGCCGCCGGACCTGCTCCTCCAGCACGAGCTGCACGAGCTCCTCGCGGCCCGAGATGCCGAGCTTGTTGTAGACCTGCGTGAGGTGGCCCTTCACCGTGCTCTCGGCGATGGAGAGCCGCTCGGCCATATCGCGGATCCGGAAGCCCTGGATGAGGAGCTCCAGGACCTCCTGTTCACGACCCGTGATTTTCCGGTCCGTGAAGAAGGAGGGATCGGGGAGCATGCCGCCGACGAGCAGCGGCAGGGGGTCGAGCGCGTTCCAGCGGGTGCCGGCGAGCCGGCCGGCCACGTCGAAGATCCCGGTGATCTGCACGACCGGCACGTAGCGGCGCCGGTCGGTGGTGACGAGGCGCACGTTCGGGTAGCTCACCGCCCGCTCCTGCCGCAGCCGGCGGACGAGGTCGCGGGCGGTTTCCCGGTCCTCGGCGGTGAGGTGGGCTCCGAGATTGCCGCCCTCCGCCTGCGGGAGCCCGAGCCCCTGCCGCCCGGCGGGGTTGGCGTAGGAGAGGTTCAGCTCGGCGTCGGTCTCGAGGACCATCATCGGCACCGCGCCCGCGAGCTCGCGGAACCGCTCCTCGCTCCGGCGCAGCTCCTCCTCGGCCCGGCTGCGCTCGCGGGCGAGCAGGATCGAGCCGAGCGCCTCGGCGAGCTGGTCGCGGACGAGGTCGAAGACGAGGCCGTCGGCGCGGTCGCCCTCGAGGAGCACGTAGCCGTGCGCGTGCCGCCGGGAGAGGAGCGGGAGGAAGACCTGCTCGTCGGCCGTTCCCCCGTCGATGCAGACGCGCTCCAGCACCTCGCCCTTGAGGGCGTCGCCGTCGTTGGTGCCGAGCGGTACCGGCCCGGCGCGTAGGAGGTACAGCACGAGCCTCGTGATCCCGGTCTCCGGGAGGAGCTCGCGGATCGCCTGAAGGAGCGCCTCCACGTCGGCGACGGTCGCCAGCCGGCCCGACAGCTCGCGGAAGACGCGCATCACCCCGCGGAGCGCCCCCAGCTCGCGGGCGTCGCGCTCGCCCGCCTTGCGCGCCAGGAGCGCGAAGCCCGCCTGGAGGAGCTCGTCCGCGTGCTCGCGCTTCCGGACGTCCACGATGCTCCGCAGCACCTCCCCGTGGAGGAGGGAGAGGAGCTGGTGCCAGTCGGCGGAGAAGTCCTCCCAGCCGCCGGTGAGGTCGAACCACTCCGCGAGGGTCTGGAGGAAGATGGGCTGGTCTCGGAAGGCGCGCAGGTCGAGGAGGATCGTGTCGGCGAGCGAGGCCAGCACCTCGTGCGCCTGGCCGCGGTTCCGCACCGAGAGCGAGAGCTCCTCGGCGGCGGCCGCCGCCACCGCCTCCCGCAGCGAGCCGCCCGCCTCGGCCCGCCCGCGCTCCGAGCCCCGGTGGAACCGGCTCGCGATCCGCAGAGCCTCCGCGCACCCGCACGAGCGGCGGTAGACCACCGAGCACGGGAGCGGCGCGTCGGAGGCGCCGGCCTCCGCGCCCCCGGCCAGGATGGCGAGCAGGCGCCCGCCCGCCTCCCATCCCTCGCGGTAGAGCGGCTGGTGCACCGTGGTGAGCGCGGGCGAGGAGAAGCGGGCGTCGGGGAGGTCGTCGAAGCCGGTGAGGGCGTAGTCGCGCGGGCAGGTGAAGCCGCGCCGCGCCATCGCCTGGAGGAAGCCGAGCGCGCTGTCGTCGTTGGCGGCGACCACGGCGTCGAAGGGCAATCCCCGCGAGACCTCGACCGAGGCCGCGGCGCGCTCGCCCGAACCGAACGTGAAGTCGCCGCGCAGGACGAGCCGAGGATCGGCATGGAGACCGAGCGCGCGCAGGGCCGCGCCGAACGCCTCGAGGCGCGCCACTGCGTCGGGGGATCCCGCCGGACCGGTCAGGAACGCGAGCCGCCGGTGGCCGTGCGTGCGGACGAGGTGCGTGACGACGTCGGTCACGCCGGAGGCGCTCTCGGAAAGGATCGCCGCGTTGTCGCCCGCGCGCAGCCCGATGGTGACGACCGGCAACGGCCGGAAGGGCTCGAGGAACCGGACCATCCAGTCGGGCGTGACGTAGTTCGCGATCGAGCCCGCCGCGACGACGATCCCGTCGAGCCGCTCGGGCCGCCGGCCGGGGCGGGCCAGGGCATAGATGTGGTTCTCATCCGCCTCGTGGCCGTACGGGGAGGCGAGCGAGCGGCCACCGAAGAGCCGCAGGGCGATGCCCTTCTCGCGGCAGAAGTCGGAGAGGCCCCTGCGGATGAGCGCCTGGTAGCGACCCTCGCTCTGGTTGATGAGCAACCCGATCGCGGTTCTCGGGTCCGTGGCCAACGGCTCCTCCAGGGCGCGGAGCATAGCATGCGCGGTCCGCCGGCCTCGTTCCGCCGCGCGCCACCGTCTCCCGCGGCCCATCCGTCTCCCGCCGCCCGTCCGTCTCCCACCTCCACGTGCACTCCGGTGAGGGGCCGCCCCCTCTGCGCTCGTCGCCCGCCTCGCTCGCAGGCCCTACCTACCTGTCTGCTGCACCGGCGGCTTGGGGCCGCCGGCCGACCACTGGGGACCTGATGCCCTTCTGGAACCGGCAGGACCAATCACCGCACGCGCCGGACGCGAGCCCGGCAGGGCGGGCCATCGCGCCCGTCCTCGCGGCATCACCCGAACGCAAGGAGGGGAACGTGGCCATCCTTCCCGTGAAGCGAGACGAGATCCCGACGAGCCTCGGCGGCACCTCCGACCTCCTGCTGGGGGCGGGCTCCGAGTTCGAGGGCAAGCTCAACTTCAAGGGCACCGTCCGGATCGACGCGCTCTTCAAGGGCTCCATCCAGACCGACGACGTGCTCATCGTCGGCGAGCACGCGCACATCCAGGCGGACATCAGCTGCGGCACCGTGATCGTCCAGGGCCAGGTGAACGGCAACATCCGCGCGAAGCACGGGGTCGAGCTCCGGGCCTCGGCCCGCGTCCGCGGCGACCTCGACACCCCCTCGCTCTCCGCGGAGAAGGGCGCGTTCGTCCAGGGCGCGATCCGCATGGAGAACCCGGAGCGGAAGCCGGCGGCACAGCCCACGGCGAGCGCGTCGGCGATGGGCGCGGGCGCCGGGGCGTCGGCGAGCCCGTAGCT
>JAEZXM010000301.1 GCA_023419875.1 Pseudomonadota bacterium
ACGTTGAACGTGCGCTGGCCGGCTGCGGACCAGTAGCTCTCCGCGAAGTACAGCGTCACCGACGTCGCCGCCCCCGCGGTGAAGCCGGGGATCGTGTACGTGAACTCACCGTACCGCTCGCTCTGGAGGACCGCCTGCGGCGGCACCGTGCCGGTGATCTGCGCCGTGTCGATGGCGTTCGTGGTCGAGTAGGTGCTCCCGCCCGAGAAGTTCGCGTCGGCGGCGAAGTCCCCCGCCGCCGAGCCGCCCGCGTTCACGGAGACCGTGGTCGCGCCGCCCGTGAACGTCGCCGTCACGGCCTGGTTCGCCGACATCGTCACCGAGCAGGTGCTGGACGTCCCGCTGCACGCCCCGCTCCACCCGCCGAAGGTCGCCCCGCCCGTGGCGCTCGCCGTCAGCGTCACCACCGTGCCCGGGGCGAACGTCGCCGAGCAGGTCGAGCCGCAGCTGATCCCGCCCGCGCTCGACGTCACCGTCCCGTTGCCCGTCCGCGTGACCGTCAGCGTCACGTTGGTGCTGCTGCCGCTGTACATCGTCGCCGCGTTGTTGAGCGCGTTCAGCACAGAGTTGTACGCCGCCTTCTTGTTCCCGTTCCCGTCGAACAGGAGCGGGCTCTCGCTCGACCGCCACGAGTCGCTGTCCCGCACCCCCCACACCGTGATGCCCGCACACCGCGGCACGTTCAGGCACGCCGTGACCAGGCCCGCGTACTGGTTCGTGTCCGCGTTCCGGACGTCCACCTCGGTGAGCTGCACGTCCACGCCGAGGGCCGCGAAGCTCGACAGCGTCGTCTGGAAGTTCGAGGGGAGCGAGCTGCCGCCAGTGAAGTGCGTCTGGAGCCCGACGCAGTCGATCGGCACGCCGCGGTTCTTGAAGTCCTGGACCATCCGGTAGACGCCCTGCGTCTTCCCGTAGCTCCAGTTCTCGATGTTGTAGTCGTTGTAGCAGAGCTTCACGTTCGGGTCGGCCGCGCGCGCCGTCCGGAATGCCACCTCGATCCAGTCGTTGCCCGTCTGCTGGAGGTTCGAGCTCCGCCGGCTGCCGTCCTCGTTGAACGCCTCGTTCACCACGTCCCACGCCGAGAGCTTGCCGCGGTAGTGCGCCATCACCCCGTTGATGTGGCTGATCATCGCGTTCCGCAGCGTCGTCCCGCTGATCCCTCCCCACCAGCCCGGCTGCTGCGCGTGCCACGCCAGCGTGTGACCGCGGACCTGCATCCCGCGCTGCGTCGCCCAGTTGTAGATGTTGTCGCTGGATCCGAAGGTGAAGTTCCCCTGGCTCGGCTCGGTCGCGTCCGGCTTCATCTCGTTCTCGGCCGTCACCGAGTTGAACTCGCGCGCCGCGATCGTCGTGTACGCCGAGTTGCTCAGCCGGCTGTTCGCGATCGCCACCCCGAAGTACCGGCCCGATCCCGCCGCGGCCGCGCCCAGCGTGGTGAAGTTGGTGGCGGCCGCCTCGGCCCCGGTCGCCTCGGAGCCGTCTCCGGCGGGCTCGGTGCCGCAGGCGGCGAGCAATCCGAGCGAGAACGCAGCGAGCAACACGTACGACCTGGGCGTCCGTGGCATGGCGAGCTCCTTGTTCCGTCTTCGTGGGAAGCGGCGTCGAGTCCTGGTTCGGTGGATCACGGGTCGAACCACGGCTCGCGCCGGCCCAGCGTGTGAGCGTTGACAGCTAGTGTCATTGCGGTTCGCACTTCTCGCGCCGCCCAGTCAAGTGCCCGATCGACCACGGTCGCCAACCCACCGTGCTCTCGAACGATCTAGGAGATCAGGGGCGCAGACGGCGCCTGCGAGCTCAGGGAGGCGTGATCTCTCCGCTCGGATCCCACAGGTCTTCCCAGCTCTGCCCGTCCTTCCAGAGGAAGACCTGCCCCTTGATCAGCCGGCAGTTGCGATCGATGCCCGCGATGGCCCGCATCTCGTCCGCCGTGAGCGGCGCGGAGACGGCCGCCTGCAGGTTGCTCAGGTACTCGTTGCGCTTCACGGAGAAGGGGATGGGCACCTGGCCCCGCTGCACGGCCCACTTCACGCACACGGTCGCGGGATGCACCCCCAGCCGCTTCGCGATCCGGACGATCACCGGGTCCTCGATGTCCACCGTGTCGCCGGCGGTCCGGTCCCGATCCGGCCGGGTCGGCGAGCCGATGGGGCAGAAGCCGATCGGGACGATGCCGTTCTCGAGCACGAACCGGAACAGCTCCGGCTGCTGGAAGTGGGGGTGGAGCTCCATCTCGTTGCACGCCGGCTGGATCTGGGCGTCCGCGAGGACGCGCCGGAGCTTGGGGACGGTCATGTTCGAGGTCCCGATGTGCCGGACCAGGCCCAGGGCGACCAGCCGTTCCATCTCTCGCCACGTCCGCATGTAGCTCGCGTGGATGTACGGCTTGGCGTCGGGCGAGCGCGAGTCCACGTCGCACCCTGGAGCGTGGTGGTTCGGGAACGGCCAGTGCACGAGGTAGAGATCGAGGTAGTCGAGCTGCAGGTCGGCGAGCGACCTCCGGCACGACGCGACGACGTCTCCCTCGCCGTGCTTGTCGTTCCACAGCTTGGAGGTGACCCACAGCTCCTCGCGCTTCACCCCACCGCGCAGGATGCTTCGGAACGCCTGCCCGATGAGGTGCTCGTTGCCATAGATGGAGGCACAATCGAAGTGCCGGTATCCCACGCTCGCAGCGCCGACGACGGCCGCCGCGATCTCCTCTCCCCGGAAGCGGTCGGAGCCGAACGTGCCCAGGCCGACCGCCGGGATACGCGCGCCGGTGCGCAGTTGCCGCGAGGGCACGAGCCCGGGAGCGACGCCGTCGGCGGCGCGCTCGAACTCGGGCAGGGACATCGCGGTCGGGGCGGAGATCTGGGACATGGCTTCACTGCTCCTTCTGGCGAGAGGGCACGGAGGAGGGCGCGAGCGGCGTGACGCCCTTCTTGAGCAGCACGTTGCCGTACTTGGCGGTCTCACCGGTCACGAGGACGGCGAACGCTTTTCCGGCGCGTGCGTAGAAGTCGAAGCGGGGGATGAAGGCTGTGGCGGGCGTGTCCGGCCGGTGCCGGTCGATCGCGGCGCGGTACCGGGCGTGAACGGCCGGATCCGCCGCGTCGCCCGCGACCGGCGCCATCATGACGACCGGGTCGGGCACGTACGTGTCGAGGGCGAACAGCGGGAGGATCGCCTCGAGCAGATCGTGGATGCGAAGGCCGTCGGCGCGGAGCACGCGCGCGTTCACGGAGTCCGCGGGGAAGTGGGCGTCGGCGAGCACGATCTCGTCGCCGTGGCCCATGCGGCAGAGGGTGGCGAGGAGATCAGGGGAGATGAGAGGGGAGATGCCGATCAGCATCGCGGGTCCTGGGGAGAAGCGTCGGTGGTGGCACTGCGCGAGACCGAAGCCGCGGGCGCGGGGCCGGGCGCGGCGCCAGCCCGCATGTAGAGCTCCATCACTCCGCAGATCCGCTCCACCACGAGCTCGCGCGGCGCGGGCGAGATCTCGCCGCCGCGCACGCGGAGAAACTCGGCCGGGAGGAACTGGCTCACCAGGGTCTCCGGGATCGCGGGTTCGAGGTTCCGGAACAGGCGCTGTTGCGCCTCCTGCACCTCCCTGCGGCCCAGGTAGTACCGGGCGCGATCGGAGTAGCTGAAGGCGAGCTTGAAGGAGATCTGCTCCGGCGAACCTCCGTAGTGCTGGTTCCAGTGCGTGGGATCGTCCCTCATCACCTGGGTGAGCGTCTCGCGGAACCGCGAGGGGACGGACGGCGCCAGCTCGCGCTCCATCAGCTCGAGCAGGAAGAGGCCCTCGCGAAGCGCGTAGGTGAGCCAGGGCCCGACCTTCAGGATGCAGAAGTGGTCCTGCACGAGCTGCCGCAACGCGAGCGGCGATTGGTAGTCGGTCGAGTGCGCCTCGTAGACCATGCCGGGGTGCTCGAGGATGGCGCGGGCCAGCTCGGGGGCGGGCCGGTAGTCGTGGACCATCCCGTCGCCGAACTCCACGCCGGGTTGCACCACGAGTCCGACGACGCGCTCCCAGGCCTCCTCCAGCCCGTACCGTTGGAAGGCCGCGCGAAAGATCTCGAGCGTACGCCCCACCTCGACGGGCGAGGTGACCCGCAGCTCCTCGTGCTCGCGGGCGCCGCCGGGGGTCGGGACCTCCGTCCCCACGACGTAGACCGGCGCGGCGTTCCCCCGGACCTGCTCGCAGCGCTCCGCCATGCGCGCGCAGCGGTCGGCCACCTCCTCCTCCGGCAGCGGTCGCGGATCGTCGGCGCAGAAGAAGCTCGCGTCGAGGTGGATCTTGCCGAACCCGGCGGCGACGTACGCGGAGACGAGGTCGAGCGACTCGTGCATCGCCTCCTTGGCCGGCCTCGCACGCCAGGTGTTCGGCCCCAGGTGATCTCCGCCGAGCAGGATCCGGTCCTCGGCGAAGCCCTCCTCTGCCGCCCGTTCCCGCACGGCGCGCGCGAACTGGGCCGGCGTCATGCCGGTGTAGCCTCCGTACTGGTCCACCTGGTTGGAGGTCGACTCGACGAGCGCAAAGGTGTCGTGCCGGCGCGCCGTCCGGAACAGCGCCTGCAGGACCAGCGGGTGGGCGGAGCAGACGGACATGGCGACACCGCTCCGTCCCGCGCGGTTCCGCCGGGTGACGTCCAGGAACTCTGCCAGAGCACTCATCGCTTCTCCGCCATCATGGAAAGACGGGCTCCGCCTCGGCCGCCTCGCGAGCGTTCGTGGCGTCGAGTCGGAGCCCCGGAAGCGCGCCGGAGGAGATCGGCGCTTTCCGCTGGGAGCCGGCGGACGGGGAGATGCTCCACCGGCCCCCCCTGACATCAGTAGAGGACGTTCTTCGCCTCGGTCTTCTCGATGTTCTCCTTGGTGACGATCACCACGCCCGTGTTGACGAACTTCGGGACCTTCTTGCCCTGGATCGCGTCCAGCGCGGTCTTCACCCCGAGGAACCCCATCTGGTACGAGCCCTGGACCGCGATGGCGGCGAGCGTGCCGTCCTTCACGAACTTCTGCAGATCCTCGTTTCCGTCGAAGCCCACGCCGACGACCTTGCCGGCCTTGCCCGCCTGGACCAGCGCGCGGCCCATGCCGACCGCGGTGGGCTCGTTCGCGCCGAAGATCCCCTTGAGGTCGGGGTTCGCGGCGAGCACGTCGGTGGTCTGGTTGAGGGCGGTGGCCATCTGCGCCTGCGAGTAGTAGGTGCCCACGATCTTGAGGTTCGAGTTCTTGGCGATGTAGTCCTTGAACCCGCCCACCCGGCCGATCTCGGAGCCCACGCCGGCGACGTAGGACATGACCGCGATCTTGCCCTCCTTGCCGATCTTGTCGATCAGAGCCTTGGCGCAGAGCTCACCGGCCTTCTGGTTGTCGGTGGCAAGGAAGGACTTGTAGTAATCCTTGCCCCCGTCGGCGAGCATCGAGTCGAGGATGATCACCGGGATCTTGGCCTCCCACGCCTTCTTGACGGCCGGGATCAGGGCCTCCGGATCCGAGGGGGCGAGGACGATCGCCGCGACCTTCCGGTTGACCGCGTTCTCCACCATCGCGACCTCGTCGGCGATCTGCGACTCCGCCGCGGGGCCCTGGAAGGTCATGGTGAAGCCCTTGAGCTCGGGCAGCTTCACCGCGTCCGAGGCGCCCTTGTTCACGTTCTGCCAGAAGTTGGAGTTGGTCGTCTTGACGATGACGGCGATCTCGCCGCCGGCCAGGGCGGCGTTCGCGAACAGCGCCATCGCCGCCACGATGATTCCGGACAGTGCCTTCTTCATGGGACGTTCCTCTCGAAGGTGACGCCTTGCTGGTGCATGACTGCTCATCACTCCCGCACGATCACTCCACTGCACGCTGCGCCGGCGACGTCGCCGCCGGCAGACTGCTCCCCTCCTGTTGCTGGTTGGTGAAGACCCGAAGCCGGGTGGACCGCTGGTTGCGGAGCTGGTCGATCCAGACCGTGAACAGGATGACCACCCCGATCACGATCATCTGGGTGAAGCTGTTGACGCCGTTCATGTTCAGGCCGTTCCGGAGGATCCCGATCACGAACGCCCCGATGATGGTCCCGGAGATCGTGCCGATGCCGCCGCTGGTGAGCGAGGCACCGCCGATCACTGCGGCGGCGATGGCGTCGAGCTCGTAGGCGTTCCCCTCGTTCGGCTGGCCGGTGACGAGGCGCGACATGAGCACGATGCCCGTCAGCCCCGCGAAGAACCCGGAGATGACGTAGGCGCTCACCGTGGTCCCGTGGACGTTCACGCCAGAGAGGCGCGCGGCCTCCACGTTCGAGCCGGTCGCATAGACGTGGCGACCGAACCGGGTCCGGTTGAGCACGACCGACGCGACCACGGCCAGGACGATCATCACGATCACGGGGTACGGGATCCCGACGAAGCTCCGGCTCGGGTCCGGATAGCCGTCCGCGCCGATGACCACGGTCTTGAACAGCGCGCCGTTCCCGAGGACGCCGAAATCCTGGTTCATGCCGGCGATCGGCCGGCCCCCGGTGATCCTCAGCGCGACGCCGCGGGCCACCATCATCATGCCGAGCGTGGCGATGAAGGGCGGGAGCTTGGTTCTCGCGACGAACAGCCCGTTGCACAGGCCGCACAGGCAACCCACCGCGAGCCCCGCCGCCATGCCCACCCAGACCGGGGCCCCCGCCTTCACCACCAGCGCGGCGACCACGCCGGCCAGCGCCAGGACCGAACCGACGCTCAGGTCGATGCCGCAGGTGATGATCACCACCGTCATCCCCAGGCCCAGGTAGGCGATGGTGCAGACCTGGAGGGCGACGGTGAGCGCGTTGGAGGTGGTGAAGAAGGCGGGGCTCGTGAAGGCGAAGACGGTGATGAGGACCGCCAGGCTGCCGAGCGCCGCGAACTTCTGGATGAGGTCCCTGCGCTTCTCGTTCATCGTGATCATCGGGGCCTCTCTCGCGAAGATGGTTCTCCGAGCGCCTGGCTCCGGTGGCCGGAGGCGTACCGGATGACCTCTTCCTGATCGGACCGGCGGCTCTCGAGGACGCCCGCCACGCGGCCCTCGTGGAACACGATCACGCGGTCGGTCAGACCCAGCACCTCGGGGAGCTCGGAGGTGATGAACACGACGCCGATGCCCTGCGCCGCGAACCGGTCGAGCATCTCGTAGATCGCGTACTTGGCGCCGACGTCGATCCCTCGGGTGGGCTCGTCGAAGAACAGGAGCCGGGACTCCCGGAAGAGCCACTTGCTGATGACCACCTTCTGCTGGTTGCCGCCGGAGAGGTTCTTGACGATCTGGCGGGTCGAGGGCGTCCTGATGTCGAGCGCCTTCACGTACCGCTCCGCGGCCGCCTGCTCGTCGGCCAGCCGGAGAAAGCCCAGGCGGCCGGTGACCGCGTCCACGTTGGCCATGGTGACGTTCTGGGCGACCGTCATCCCGAGGGCGAGGCCGTGGCCCTTCCGATCCTCGGAGAGGTAGGCGATCCCGTGGCGGATGGCGTCGCGCGGCGACCGGATCCGAACTTCCCGCCCGAAGAGCCGGACCGTCCCCGAGGACGTGGGGTCCGCGCCGAAGATGGCCCGGGCGACCTCGGTGCGCCCGGCGCCCATGAGGCCGGCGAAGCCCAGGATCTCGCCGCGGCGCAGCTCGAAGCTGACGTCCTGGAACACGCCCTCGCGCGAGAGGCCCCGGACCTCGAGGATCACCTCCGGCGTCGGGCGGGAGGTGCGGGGCGGGAACTTCTGGTCGAGCGTCCGCCCGACCATCGCGGCGATGATCTCGTCGAGCGTGATCCGGGAGAACTCGCTCGTCCGGACGTGCTTCCCGTCGCGGAAGACGGTCACCCGGTCGGCCACGTGCTGGAGCTCCCCGAGCCGGTGGGAGATGTAGACGATCCCCACGCCCTGGGCCCGGAGCGCCCGCATGACCACGAAGAGCTGGTCGATCTCGTTCTCGGTCAGGGACGAGGTGGGCTCGTCCATGATGAGCACGCGCGCGTCCAGCGAGAGCGCCTTCGCGATCTCGACCATCTGCTGCTGGGCGACGGAGAGGTTCTTCACCAGCCCGCCGGGGTCGATGTCGAGCTTGAGGCGAGCGAGCAGCGCCGCGGTGGCGGCGCGCAGCCGCGCCCGGTCGACGAAGGGCCCGCGGGTCGGCTCCCGGGCGAGGAAGACGTTCTCCGCGACCGAGAGGTGGGGAGCCAGGCACAGCTCCTGGTGAATGACCGCGATGCCCGCCGCCTGGGCCTCGACCACGTCCTGGAAACGTCTCTCCCGACCGTCGAGCTCCAGGGTGCCCTCGTCCGGCGGCAGCATGCCGGCGACGATCTTCATCAGGGTCGACTTCCCGGCCCCGTTCTCGCCGACGAGCGCGTGGATCTCCCCGGACCGGAGCTCGAAATCGACCCCGCCCAGCGCCAGGACCCCGGGGAACCGCTTCACGATGCCCCGCACCGAGAGCAGCGGCCGCGCCCCCTGGAGCGGCTCGTGCGGCGGCCCGTTCGAAGTCCGCCCCGGATCGCTCGCGTGAACGCCGCGCGCCGTCATCGTTCGCCCTCGCGAGCCGCGGTGCAATCCAGGATCACCTTGCCCTTGAGCTCTCCGCGCCGGTGCAGGAGCGGCGGCAGCTCCGCGGCGGACGCGAGCGGGAGCAGGCGATCGACGAGTCCCCCGGTGCGGACGCGGCCGCTCCGGAGCAGCTCGACGCCCATCTCCCACTCCCACCCGGGAAACGGCGCCGAGTAGTTCATCCAGGAGCCCTGGATGACGAGCTCCTTCCGGTTCATCAGCTCGAACTCGTGGGGCTGGAGCGTCAACGCGGCGTGCGGGGTCCCCACGTACATGACGCGCGCCTTGGGCGCCGCGAGCCGGAGGGCCAGGATCTCGGCGGCGGGAGCACCGGCCGTCTCGAAGACGAAGTCGAACCCGGCCTTTCCCAGCGCCGCGAGCGCCGCACCGTCCACGTCCGGCTCGCGGGAGTCGTGAACGCGCTCGGCACCCAGGGCGCGCGCCTGCTCGAGCCGCGCCGGATCGACGTCGAACGCGCTGATCGGGCCGGCGCCCAGCGCCCGCAGGCTCTGCACGAGCAGCAGCCCGATCGCGCCCACGCCCATGACCGCGACGGACCGTCCGGGCCGGAAGTCCATGATCTGGATCGCGTGCAACCCGACGGTGAGCGGCTCCAGGAACGCCGCGGCGGTGAAGTCCACGTCGTCGCCGAGGAGCACCGCGTTGCGGCTCGGCATCACGACGAACTCCGCGAATCCGCCCGGCTGGCGGGACCCGATGAACCCGTATCCACGCCCCAGCGAGTAATTGCCGCGCGCGCACTCCGGGTCGGAGAAGTTCGGGAGGAGCGGCGCGCACGCGGCCCGTCGCCCCACCAGATCGCGCGCCACCCCTTCGCCCACCGAGTGCACGGTTCCCGAGAGCTCGTGCCCGAGGATGATCGGATACCGGTGCGCCGCGTTCGCGATCAGCCGGGGGACGTCGGACCCGCACACGCCGCACCGCGCCACCCGGAGCAGCACCTCCCCCGGACCGGGCTGCGGGGTGGGGACCTCCTCGACCCGTAGCTCCCCCGGACCGTGGAGAACGGCGGCCTTCATGACGTTCTCCGGAGCTGGTCGAGGGAGCGCAGCGGCCCGAGGAGGCTCGCGTAGGCGTCCGAGAACACCCGGTACAGCGCCTCGTAGTGAACGCGCCGGCCTGGATCCGGCTCGAGCTCCGGGCCCTTCGAAGCCCTGGCGGCCAGCGCTTCCGGGATGCTCCGGAACACACCGCCGCCCACTCCGGCCAGCAGCGCCGCCCCGAGGGTCGATACATCCGGCTGGTCGCAGAGCGACAGCCGCATCCCGGTCACGTCGGCCATCATCTGCGCCCACGGGCGGCTGTGGGTGATGCCTCCGGTCAGGGCGGCGTGGCCGGGGCGAGCAGGGCACAGCCGATCGAACACGTGGCGAGCGGCGAGGGCGACGCTCTCCATGAACATCCGGGCGAGGTGGCGGCGTTCGGTGGCCGGGGTGATCCCCAGCAGCACGCCGCTCGTCGCGTCGTTCCAGAGCGGCGCGCGCTGACCGGTCATGTAGGGGAGGAAGACGAGGGGGTGCTCCCCGGACGACGCCGCGGCGCCCAGCTCCCCGAGGGCCTCGAGATCGGTGTCGCCCAGCACGTTGCGGAACCACAGCATCCCCGCGCCGCCGTAGTCGGCGCCGCCGTTGACGAGCCAGCGCCCCCGGAGGCCCGAGTGGTAGACCAATCCCTCGCCGCCGAGCACCGGGCTGCGGGACATCATGCCGACGTTGGTGACCGTGCCCGCCGCGATGTACGCGTCCCCCTCCTCCTCCAGGCCGAGGGCCACGGTCGCGGCGACGTTGTCCATCGCGCCCGCGATCACGGGGGTGCCGACGGCGAGCCCCGTGGCCGCCGCCGCGGCACCGTCGATCCGGCCCGCGATGTCGGTGCACTCGAGCACCTCCGGCAGCTTCCTGCGGTCCAGCTCCCAGGCCCGGACGAGCTCGTCGGAATACTGGCCGGTGCGGATGTCGCAGACGAGCGAGAGCCCCGCCTCCGAGACGTCCATGGTGAAGGCGCCGGTCAGCCGCCGGACCAGGAAGCCGTTGCAGTGGAGGAAGGCCGCCGTCCGCCGGAAGACGTCCGGCTCGTTCTCCCGGATCCACGCGGCCTTCGGGGCGAAGCAGGAGGGATCGCAGCGATTGCCGTTGATCGCCAGCTGCCGGGGCTCGAAGGCGGAGCGGCCGCGCTCCGCCTGCACGCGTGCGCGGCGATCGAGCCAGATCATGGCCGGCCGGAGCGGCGCTCCCTCGACGTCGACCGGGAGCGCGACGCTCGACATGCCGTCGATCCCGACGGCGACGATCTCGGTGGGACGGATCCGCGAGGTCTCCAGGAGCTCCCGGGTCGCGTCGCAGAAGGCGCGCAACCAGTCCAGCGGGTCCTGCTCCGCGCGGCCGGGCCCCGGATAGCTCGTGGCGTACTCGCGGCGGGACCATGCGACGGCCCGGAGCTCCTCGTCGAAGAGGGCCACCTTCAAGCTGGAGGTGCCGAGGTCAACGCCGAGCAGCAAGGCCATCGTGTCCCCGCGATGCGTCACACGCACCGAACGACGCGGCCACTCTAGCGACGACGCGCGACCAGGGTCAATCTAGAACGATGGAGACGCCCCCGATCCGCGGCGGTCGAGCGCCCGGGTCCCGGCGGGAGAGATCGAGGTCTCGGCAATGGTTCCCGGATCTTGCGCTCCGGTCTCCGCCGCCGGCGGTGGCGGAGGCGCCGACCTTGCCCGCGTCGATCGCACCCGGCCCGTGAGCCACCTCACCCTCCCCCGCCGGGGCGCATCGGCGCTGTGCGCCAGACCGGCGCGGGACTACAATCGGCGGCCATGAAGAAGACCGCCGGCACACGGAGGCCCGAGACCGCGCGCACGTCCCTGAAGCACATCGCCGATGCGACGGGGTTCTCGGTCAGCACCGTCAGCGCCGTGCTGGGCGGCCGCGCCGAGAAGATCGGCATCGCGGAGGGGACCCGCGCCACCGTCGTCGCCGCGGCCGAGGCACTCGACTACCACCCCAACCTGCACGCGCGCAGTCTGAGGAGCCGGACGACGACGCTCGTCGGCCTGATGGTCCCCACCCTGAACAACCGGTTCTTCAGCGAGATGGCGGAGACGTTCGAGCGGGTGGCGCGCAACAACGGCAAGCTCCCGCTGATCACCGTCACCAACTACGACCGGAAGGAGGAGGTGGACAGCCTCAAGTACTACCTGTCCCAGGACGTCCAGTGCGTCTTCAACGCGAACCCGACCGCGCTCGGCGAGCTGACCGAGCTCTGCACGGCCGCGGGGACGAGGCAGATCCTCCTGGACGCCCCGGACACGGGACGGCACACCGTCACCACCGACAACTACCAGGCGAGCCTCGTCCTCACGCGTCTGCTGCTCGACTCGCTCGCCGCCGAACGGCGCACCGGCCGCGTCTATTTCGTGGGAGGAATGGCGAGTCACGAGGTCACGAAGCTCCGCCTCGGCGGATTCCGCACCGCTCTCCAGGAGCGGGGGATCCGGTACTCGGCGGACCTGTTCCAGGAGACCCTGTTCGACGCGGAGTCTGCGTACCGGCGCGTCGAGCTGCTGTTCCGGAGCCGCTCCGATGTGGCCGGGATGTACGTGAACTCGCTGCTCCCGATGGACGGGGTGGTGAAGTTCTTCGGCGAGCACGCGGACGTGTGCCGGCCCGTCCATTACGGCGTGTTCGACCACCACCCCATGATGAACCTCCTCGTCGACCTGCACATCTGCGCCATTCGCCAGAACCCGGAGCTCATGATGCAGCGCGCCTGGGAGATCTTCGCCGATCCCGCGGCGCACGAACCGGAGCGCACCCAGTTCGTTCCGTACGAGCTGGTCGTCACCCCGAAGGTGCGCCGCTTCCTTCCCGATGCCCGGACGTCCGCCGGTGCGGATCGGGAGCCTGCACGCGCCTCGGGGACAAATCCGCTCAAACGTCGAGGACCCACGCGCCGTAGCGGGTCGGGGCGTTGACGGACACGGTCGAAGCTGGCAGGGTCGCCGACGCTTCGCCAGGCCATCCGGTATCACGCCCCGTGCTCCACGGCGAGGCAGCGGCATCCCGTGTAGTCGCAACCTGACTCCAGGAGGTTTCCAGTCCGTCGTCTCCCGCTCGCCGCTCGCGCTGGAGCCGGAGGCGTCGATCCTGGAACTAGAACGATGCAGGTGGCGCCTCGGCGCTCGCCTGCAGGAGAAACGAGTCATGAACCGCATGTCCTCCAAGACCATCCTCTCCGCGATCGTGGCCCTCGCCTCCCTTCCGCTGGTCGCCTGCGAGCCGGCCCTCTCGCCCGACGAGGCGTCTGCAGCGTTCGAGCCGGCCGCCGCCGTGGCGTACACCTTCTACGTCTCTCCCGGCGGCAACGACGCCAACCCGGGCACGCAGGCCGCCCCGTTCCAGACGATCGCGCGGGCCCGGGACGCGGTGCGGACCGTCAACGCCGGCATGGCGGGCGACGTCGTCGTCTACCTGAGGGGCGGGACCTACGCCATCCAGGGCCCGATCGCCTTCGGCCCGCAGGACTCCGGCAACAACGGCTTCCGCGTCTTCTACCAGGCCTATCCCGGCGAGACGCCGGTCCTGAGCGGCTCGGTGAAGGTGACCGGGTGGAGCCAGTACAGCGGGAACATCTACCGGGCGTCGCTGAACCGGTCGACGAAGCTGCGGTACCTGTACGTGAACGACCAGCGTGCGGCGATGACGAGCAAGACCGTCACCGCACGCGGCGGGTACGGGACGTACACGGTGACCGCGGGGCAGGCCTCGTGGGCATGGGTGAGCGGCAGCAAGAGCGACGGCATCCAGTACACCACGTCGGACCTCCCGGCGATCGCCAGCAACCGCGACGACCTCGAGGTCGTGACCGCGTCGACCTGGAACGAGAACATCGCCTGCGCCCGGGACGTGATCACCTCCGGGAGCAACCGGGTCATGCTCCTGCAGCAGCCGTCGGGCGCGATCGCGCAGCTCCCGGGGTGGGGCGCCGCGCTGGTCCTCTCCGGCTCGAACACGCTCTACAACGCATACGAGTTCCTGAACGGGCCGGGCCAGTTCTACTTCGACAAGACCAACCGCTGGCTCTACTACTACCCGCGCTCGGGCGAGAACATGGCCACCGCCGACGTCCAGGCGCCGGTGGCGGAGCAGCTCATCACCATCACCGGCACGTCGAGGACGAACCGGGTCAAGAACCTGACGTTCCAGGGGATCACCTTCGCGAACACCGATTACCTCCTCGTGCCCGTCGGCAACTCCCGGGGCAAGGCCACCGTGCAGGCCGCCTCGGCGTTCATCGCCTTCGGCGACGGCAACCAGCACAACAGCAAGTACCAGATCATGGACACGCTGCCCGGGGCGATCACCGTCAACAACGCAGACGGGATCCAGTTCCTCGGCAACGTGGTGAAGCACAGCGGCAACGAGGGGATCTCGCTCATCAACGACGTCGTCAACTCGAGCATCGTGGGGAACGCGATCCTCGACATCGCGGGCAGCGGGATCACGGTCGGCCACCCGCAGCACGTGTACCTCGGCGACGGGGGCACGCACGAGAAGTACGCGCCGGGCGTCGAGGGCATCTGCACGAACAACACGATCTCCAACAACCTCATCCACAACGCCAGCGCCGCGCCGGGGTTCGGGGGCCACGCGGCGATCACCGCGTACTTCGTGGACACGATCCGGATCACGAACAACCACATCCAGAACACGGCCTACAACGGGATCAGCCTGGGGTGGGGGTGGCGGAACTTCAAGGACTCGACCACCTGCCGGAACAACACGGTGAACAACAACCGGCTCATCAACACCATGAGCCGGCTGCACGACAGCGGCGCGATCTACACGATCGGACAGATGCCGACGACGAACATCAACCAGAACTACGTCCGGGGCATCCCTGCGGCCACCGGCGGGCCGCGATACGGCCTGCACAACGACGAGGGCAGCGCGTACATCATCGAGAACGACAGCGTCCTCGACATCAATCCGGGCGTCACCTACACGATCAATTGCGAGGACTTCGGGGAGAAGCACGACCTCACGATCCTGCGGACGTACGCGACGGTGAACAAGATGGGGGTGAATCCGCCCAACAGCCGGATCGACCCGCCCGTCGTCGTGTCGGACGCGGTCTGGCCGGTCGCCCAGTACAACGTCGCGCTCAACTCGGGGATCCAGGACGCCTACCGGTCGATCATCCCGAGCTCCGTGCTCTCGGCACAGGACCACGTCTTCCCGGCGAGCGCCGCGGTGAACGCCGGAACGACCGTGAACATCCGGAGCAGTGGCGACGCCTCCCTCTCGGTCTGGTTCGCTCCGGCCGGCACCACCTCGTTCGTCGAGGGGCCCACGATGACGCGGGCCGCCGGGACCGCGACCTCCATCGTCGCGCCGGGGCGATCCGGCACCTACAAGCTGTTCGTGGTGAACTCCCAGGGCGCGCGCCTGGGCGAGTCCGGGGCGCTGCTCCGCGTGAGCGGCTCGGTCTCCTGCACCGCCGTGCCGGCGGCGCCGGCGAACCTCCAGGCCAGCGCCGCCTCCTCGAGCACGATCAACCTCACCTGGTCGGGCGTGTCGGCCCCGAGCGGCTGCTCGGTCACCTACAGCGTCTTCCGCAACGGCACCCAGGTGGCCGGCAACCTCACCGGCACCTCGTACACCGACGGCGGCCTCGCCGCCTCGACCACGTACCAATACTACGTGCGGGCGGTGGACGCCGCCGGCTCCTCCCCCAACTCGGCAACCGTGAGCGCGACGACGCAGCCGGGGAGCAGCACCGGCCCGGTCTCGATCAATGCCGGCGGTGGGGCGACGGGGAGCTGGGTCGCGGACGCGAGCTTCTCCGGCGGGAGCACGTACTCGGTGACGACGGCGATCGACACCTCGCAGCTCACGGGGACCGTCCCGCCGCAGTCGGTGCTCCAGACCGAGCGGTACGGTGAGTTCACCTACACGCTGGGCGGCTTCACGGCGGGGAGCGCGCAGGCGGTGACCCTGTACTTCGACGAGGTGTACTGGACGGCGGCCGGGCAGCGTACGTTCAACGTCGCCATCAACGGCGCCACGGTCCTCTCCGCCTTCGACATCTTCGCGGCGGCGGGCGGTACGGCGAGGGCGATCTCGCGGACGTTCAACACCACTGCCAATGCGAGCGGGCAGGTGGTCATCCAGTTCACGCGGGCGGGAGGGCCGGACAACCCGAAGGTCTGCGGCGTCGTCGTCGCCCCCATCACGGATGGCTCCTTCACCCTGACCGTGAACAAGGCGGGCAGCGGAAGCGGGACCGTGACCGGCGGGCCCATCAACTGCGGCGGCACGTGCAGCGCGAGCTTCGCCGGCGGCACCAACGTCATCCTGACGGCTACGGCTTCGAGCGGATCGACGTTCACGGGCTGGAGCGGGGTCTGCAGCGGCACATCGGCGACGTGCGCGGTGTCGATGACGGCGGCGCGGACGGTGACGGCGAACTTCAACCTCGTCCCGGTGAACGACTTCGCCCTGACGGTGACGAAGGCCGGCACCGGCGGCGGCACGGTCACGGCCAGCGCCGGCGGGATCAACTGCGGCTCGGTCTGCAGCGCCACCTACCTCTCCGGGACCGTCGTCACGTTGACGGCCAGCGCGGCGAGCGGATCCACGTTCGGCGGCTGGAGCGGCGCGTGCACCGGAACCGGGACCTGCACCGTCACCATGTCGGCGGCGCGGAGCGTGACCGCCACCTTCACCTCGACCGGCGCGACCTTCACCAACGCCCGGCTCGTCGGCGCGGCGTCGCAGCGTTGCGTGGACATCAACAACAACGCCACCGCCAATGGGACGCAGGCGCAGATCTGGGACTGCAACGGCGGGGCCAATCAGTCCTGGACCTACGACGCGAGCCGGAACCTGGTGGTGTACGGGAACAAGTGCCTCCAGGCGTCCGGCGGCGCCACCTCCGCCGGAACCGCGGTGGTGATCGGGGACTGCACCGGTCAGGCATATCAGCAATGGAACGTCAACGCGGACGGCAGCATCACCAACGCCCAGTCCGGGCTCTGCATGGACGTCAACGGTGCCGGAACGGCCAACGGGTCGAAGATCATCCTCTGGTCCTGCCACGGCGGCACCAACCAGCGCTGGACCCCTCAGAAC
>JAEZXM010000337.1 GCA_023419875.1 Pseudomonadota bacterium
GCCCAGGAGCTCGCGCGCGCGCCCGGGCTCGGTCGGGGCGAGCTTCTGCGCGGCCCGCGCGAGCGCCTTCGCGCCGAGCCCACCCGCCGCGGCGCCCGCGGAGAGGAGCAGCGTGAGCGCGAGCTGCGGGTCGTCCCGCTCGACGACCTCGGCCAGGCGGTAGGCGGTCGCGTGCCGGAAGCGCTCGGCCTGGAACCGACCGCGGAACTCCGCGATCAGCGAACGTACGCCGTTCGCGTCGCCGGCCGCGAGGTGCTCGGCGAGGATCGGCTCGAGGGCGTCGGTGGTCCCGAGGACGTTGTTCTGCCCCGCCTCGAGTCGCGCCAGCTCGAGCCGTGCGTCGGCGCTGCGCGGATCCTTGTCGATGGCCTCCTGGATGCGCGCGCGGGCGCCGTAGACGTCGCCGTCGGCGAGGGCGTCGGCGGCTCGGTTGAGGGCCATGCCCTGCTTCCACGCGGGCGCGCCCTCGGGGGAGATCCGGGACTCGAGGCCCGTCCACCGGACGGCCAGGGCCACGATCACGCCGAACAGGAACCCACCCACGTGCGCGCCGTTCGCCACGCCGCCACCGACGGTCGAGTCGGAGGCCTGGAGCGCGAGCGTGTCCATCGCGAACCCGAAGAGCGCGTAGAGCCAGGCGGGCACGAAGAACTGGAACCGGAGCCTCCAGAAGAAGGGGAAGAACGGCATCCAGAACATCCGCACCTTCCGGTGCGCGAACCGGAGCATGAAGGCGCCGAGGCACGCGGAGATCGACCCGGAGGCGCCCACCAGCGGCACGTCGTCCGGCATGAACGGGATCTGGAAGAGCGCCGCGGCGACGCCGCCGAGGAGATAGAAGCCGGAGAAGAACAGGAGCCCCCACACGTCCTCGAGGAACGGGCCCACGACGAGGAGGAAGATGAGCAGGTTGCCGATGAGATGGAGCCACCCGCCGTGCAGGAACTGGTAGGTGATCCAGCCCGGTTGCAGCGCGCCGTGCGCCGTCATGAACCCGAACCGATGTATGGGGAGCGCTTCCACCTCGGCCACGACGTCCTGTGCGAGCTCCTCGAACCGGTCCTGCTCGAGCCGCGCCTGCTCCGGCGAGACGTGCTCGGGCCTCGCCTCGGGCACCCCGCGGCCCACACCGAAGCGCTCGACGAGGACGTCGGGGATGGTGAGGTACGGGTGGTCCTGGTAGTAGCGCTCACACTCGTTCAAGGCCCGCCACGCGTCGCGCTCCACGCCCGAGCAGTCGGTGTAGAGGAAGACGATCACGCACAGGCCGGCGATGGCCAGCGACGCCCGCGGCAGGCGGCTCAGCCGTGTCGTGTCGAGGCCCAGCGGGATGAGCACGCCGGGAGTATCGCAGGCTCCCCCGGGTGCGCGCGAGCGCCGGGGGGTGGAAACGAGATCAGCGCTTCTCCGCCGAGAACCGGTAGATGGTGCTCGTCGCGTACTTCCCGCCCGGCCGCAGGACGGTGGTCGGGAACTCGGGCCGGTTGGGCGAGTCCGGGTAGTGCTGCGTCTCGAGGCAGAGGCCGGAGCGGCGGGGGTAGATCCTCCCTCCCTTGCCGCGCAAGGTGCCGTCGAGGAAGTTGCCCGTGTAGAACTGCACGCCCGGCTCGGTGGTGAACACCTCCATCACGCGGCCGGACCGCGGAGCCTTCACGAGGGCGCACGGCCACGGCGGCGCGCCGGCGCGATCGAGCACCCAGTTGTGGTCGTAACCGCCCGCGAGGTTCATCTGCGGGTCGTCCGTGTCGATCCGGTCGCCGATCCGGCGCGGAGTCCGGAAGTCGAACGGGGTGCCCTCGACGCTCCGGATCTCACCGGTGGGGATGAGCCCGGGCCCGACCACGGTGAGGCGCCCTGCGTGGATCAGGACCTCGTGGTCGAGGATCGTCCCGCCCCCCTCGCCCTCCAGGTTGAAGTATGCGTGGTTGGTGAGGTTCACGTGGGTGGGACGGTCGGTGGAGGCGGCGTAGTCGATCTGGAGCGCGTCCCCGGCGACCGTGTAGACCACGGTGACCGAGAGGTTGCCCGGGTAGCCCTCCTCGCCGTCGGGTGAGAGGTAGGCGAGCTCCAGCGCCGGCCCGGCGGGCGCAGTGAAGGGCCGGGCCTTCCAGACCACGCGGTCGAAGCTGCGCGTCACGCCGCCGTGCAGGTGGTTCTCGCCGTCGTTCCGGGCGAGCGTGTACGCCGTCCCGTCGAGCGTGAACCGCCCCTCGGCGATCCGGTTCCCCACCCGGCCGACGATGCAGCCGAAGTACGGGTTCGTCCTGCGGGCGTAGCCGGCCAGGTCGTCGAAGCCGAGGACCACGTCCTCGCGCCGACCGGAGGCGTCTGCCGCGAACAGCGACACCACTGCGGCGCCGTACGTGGTGATGCTCACCGAGAGGCCGGAGGAGCTCTCGAGGGTGTACAGGTCGATCGGGGTCCCATCCGGCAGCGCGCCGAACGGGCGCTTGTCGATCCGTGGCTCGGGCATGCGATGGCTCGTCTTCCTGGTGGGCCCCGAGGCGCGCTCGAGGGCCCGTGACCTTAGCAGAAGCTACTCCGGCGCGGCCAGGCTCACCTGCACCATGAGGTCGCCGGCGAGCTGCTCCAGCCGCTCGCGCAGCCGCCCCGGGTCCACCGCCGCCGGCACGCTGATGCGCGCCCGCGAGCGGAAGAGGAGCTCTCCGGACATGGGCGCGGTCGTCCGGTCGGTGGTCAGCTCCTCGATGTTCACGCCGTGGGCGGCGAGGGCGCGCGAGATCTCCCGCACGATCCCGGGCCGATCGAGGCCGACCAGGTCGAGCACGAACGCGCGCGCGCCGGCCGCGGCTCGAGCAGCGGGCCCGGACTCGATCGTGAGCTCGAGGCCGGACTCCTCCAGGCGGCGCAGCGCGGCGACGAGGGCCTCCTCCTGTCCGTCCGGCACCTCGATGCGGAGGATCCCGGCGAACTTCCCCGCCAGGTGCGCCATCCGGCTCTCGAGCCAGTTCCCACCGTGGCGGGCGACGGGCTCGGCGATCGCCTCGACGATGCCGGGGCGGTCGGGGCCGAGGAGCGTCAGGACGAGGTCTGGCATGACACCCGCTTCAGCACGCTGAGCGCGTCACCCACCGTGAAAGGCTTGTCCAGGTGGGCCGCCGCCCCGGGGGGCGGCTCGTGCGTGCAGGCCGACATCGTAACCACGGGCGGCCGCGAAGGCCGGTGCTCGAGAGCGCGCAGGACGCCCTCTCCGGAGAGCCGCGGCATGCGGAGGTCGAGGAGGATCACCGAGGGAGCCGGCCCGCGCTCCAGGCGCTCCAGCGCCTCCTGCCCGTCCACGGCGGTCTCCACCACCGCCTCCGCCGAGAGGCTGGTGAAGAGCAGCTCGCGAATGTCGGGCTCGTCCTCGACCACCAGGATCCGGAGCGGCTCGGTGCTCATCGGACGCCATCCTTCCCGACGGGCTCCAGGCGCTGCGCCGGTCGTTGGAATGCCGCGCAGTATGACGTGCGGTTCGACGAACGCAAGGAGGGCGAGCGACCAACTTGGGCGCGGCGCGCTGCGGCCGCTGGTCGCGGCGCTCGTCCACCCTCCGTCCACGTCCGTTCCACGTTCCATCCACACGACCGTCCACCGGGGGCGTGCCCACCCGTGTCGCCCTCGGCCACCTCGGGATCACCGGACGCACGCGAAGAGATCGGCTAGCATCCCCGCGTGCCTACCTCCTCCCGTACCCGCTCACAGCCTCGGGTGACGCCGGAAGCCGCGCCGGCCTCCCGTGCCCTCCCCGCTGCCCTGCTCCTCCTCGCGCTCGCCGGGATCGGCGTGGCCGTCGATCTCTGGCTCATCCACGAGCGCGCGAAGGCGGGCGGCACGTCCTTCTGCGACGTCAGCGCGACGGTGAGCTGCACCGACGTCGCGCGGTCGAAGTACGCCGTGCTGTTCGGCGTGCCGATCGCCGCCTGGGGGGCCCTCGCCTACCTGACGATCGCCGGGCTCGCCGCGACCGCGCTGCGCCGGCGGCGTCCGCCCGCGGGCTGGCCCGGCGGCCTGCTCTTCGTCCTCTCGGGGCTGATGGTGCTCGGGTCGATCGCGCTGGCCGCGATCTCGGAGTTCGTCCTCCACCGGTTCTGCATCATGTGCGCGGTGTCCTGGGCGATCTCGATCGCGCTCTTCGCGCTCACGATCCTGCTGGTCCGGCGCGCGGGCGGCGTCGGCGCGGCGGTTCGCGCGGATCTCGGCGTCCTGCGCGGGAACCGTGGCGCGGCCTTCGGCGCGGCAGCCGTGCTGGCCGCGCTCGCGATCGGGCTCGTCGCCTTCTCCGCGGGACCGAAGAACGAAGGCGGCCGGCGCACGGGCGGGCGGCCTCCGAATCTCCTCCCGAGCGTCGCCGTCATCCCGAGGGGCCCTCCGGGCTCGCTCGTCATCTACGAGTACAGCGACTACCTGTGCCCGTACTGCAAGGTCATGAACGACGCGGAGCGCTCGATCGTGATGCGCCGCCCCGACGTCCGCTTCGTGCGGCGCCACTACCCGCTCGACAGCACCTGCAACCCGGACATGCAGCGGCAGGTCCACGCCGGCGCCTGCGAGCTCGCCCGCGGCGCCATCTGCGCCGAGCGGCTGGGCCGGTTCGAGGGGTATGACGATCTCGTCTTCGCCTCCCAGGGTTCCAAGGTGAACCCGGAGATGATCGCGATGCAGGCCGGGCTCGACGTC
Source organism: Pseudomonadota bacterium (assembly GCA_023419875.1). Lineage (GTDB taxonomy): Bacteria > Myxococcota > Myxococcia > Myxococcales > Anaeromyxobacteraceae > Anaeromyxobacter. Next base: position 4,681 of record JAEZXM010000337.1, read on the forward strand.
GCGGCGTTCCGCGACTGCCTGTCGTCTCCGGACACGGACGAGCGCCTCGCCGCGGACCTCCAGGCGGCGCGGCAGGCCCGCATCCAGTCGACGCCCTCGCTCGAGGTGCGCGGGAAGGTCTACTCGCTCGACGAGCTGTATCCGCTGCTCGGCCTCGATCCGCGGAGGCCGTGAGGCGGGTGATCAGTTCCGCTGCCGCTGCGGGAGCGGCGCCGCCCGCACGTGGTCGGCGAGTCGGTGGTCCGAGCCGGTGATGTGCCCGGCGAGGCCCGCCCGGACGTCGATGGCGAAGGCGAGCGCGAGCTCCCGCTCGTCGCGCGCCAGCGCGCCCTCGACCTCCTGCATCGCCTGGGTGAGCATCCGGTGCTCTTCCTTGTGGCGCTGGCGCTCCGGATAGCCGCTCGCGCTCATGAGGAGCTCCTCGCCCCCGAAGTGCATCCCGCTGTAGGCGACGAGCTGGGCCGCCAGGCGCCGGGCTTCGGCCGGCCGTCCCTGCTCGATGGCTTCGGCGAGCGCGGAGACCATGGCGATCTGGAGGTGGTGCTCGTGGTCGAGCGCCTCGTCGCCGAGGTCGAGCTGCTCGTTCCAGGCGTGGGCGCCGATCATGCCCTTGGTCTTTTCGGGCGCCCCCTCGCAGGCAACGCCCTCGCGGGGCTCGGGGCATCTCCGGGGCCTCGCCCCCTCGGCCGGCAGCGCACATCCATCCCGGCGGAAGTGACGCGTCGCGCCGGGCATGTGTCCCGGGAGCATGGAGGGTCGGATGCGACCGAGGCCGTGCCGGGCCTTATCGGACCGGACCACGCGATTCCGCCGGACCCGGCGGGAGGGGACCGGTCCGTGAGCCTGGCGGTGCTCGTACCAGCGGCGTTCGGTGCGGGGTGGGCCGCCCTCCTCGCCCGGCGCGCTCCGGGCGGCGCGATGTCGGCGGCGGGTAGGACCGTGGCGGGTGGGACGGTGGCCGTCGTCGCCGCGTGGATCGCCTACCTGGTGCTCGAGCGGTACGGGATGCGGATCTCGTGGTCGGAGCTCGCGGCCGGCGGCGGCGGGAGCGTCGTGGCTGCCGCGGCGATCGGCCTCGTCGAGGAAACGGCGAAGCTCCTCGGGCTCGCGATCGCCTCGCTCGGGGCACCGCCGGGCCGCGGCGTGGTGCTCCGGCGCATCCTGGGTGTCTCCGCGGTCTTCGCCTCGTTCGAGTGCGCATTCACGCTGGGCGAAGGCCCCCCATCCGTGATCCTGATCCGCTCCGCCTTCGCGCCGATCGCGCACGCCGCGCTGTCCTTGCCGCTCGGCCTCGCGCTCGCCGGAGGGCGCCGGGGCCTCTGCTGGGCGGGGCCCGCGCTGGCCGCCGCGGCGACGCTGCACGGCGCCTCGAACCTCGCCCTGGTCATCCCATCGATCGGCCGGCTCGGCCACGCGGCGATCCTCGCCGCACCCGCCGTGGCGCTCCACCTGCGCTCGCGGCTCGTCTGGGCGCGGCAGGCGCGGGCGGCGGCGGCCTAGCGCAGGCCGGCGACGAGGACCGCGAGCGCGAAGACCGACGCGGCGACGAGCGTCCACCCGAGCTGCCGGAGCCTGCGGGGCGACGGGGGCGCGAGGCTGACGGCGATCGAGAGGAGCACGGCCGGGGCGGCGGCGACGGGAAGGGCCCACGGCAGCCCCGCCGCCGCGAGCCCGACGGCGATCGCGCCGATCGCCACCGCCCCGGCCGCGTGGATCGGCCCCGGATCCCGGGCGCCCCTGGAGCGCGCCCGGACCAGGAT
>JAEZXM010000389.1 GCA_023419875.1 Pseudomonadota bacterium
GCCCGCGCCCGCGCCGCCGCCGCTCGCCGCGACCCGGCGGAGCGCGCGCCGGATCCCGGAGCGCGGCCCCGCGCTCGACTTCTATCTCGCGCGCGGCGGCATGCTCGGCCTCCAGACGCAGCGCGGCTGCACGCTGCGGTGCGTGTACTGCACGTATCCGGAGATCGAGGGCCGGGTCCTCCGGCCGTTCGACCCCGGGGCGCTCCTCGCCGAGGCGCGTGCGCTCGAGGAGGCTGGCGCGCGCTACCTCGTCCTCGCCGACTCCGTCGTGAACGCCGACCCGGCGCACGCGCTCGCGGTGGCCGACGCCTTTCGCCGCGGCGGCCTGCGGATCCCCTGGGGCGGGTTCTTCGCGCCGACCGCCCGGCACGCGGACCTCGCCGGCTTCTACGGCGCCCTGCGCGCTGCCGGGTGCACGCACGTCGAGTTCGGTACCGAGTCGCTCTCCGATCCGGTCCTCGCCCGGATGCGGAAGCCCTTCCGCCGCGACGACGTCCTCGGTGCGCACGCCGCGGCCCGCGCCGCCGGGCTGCACGTCGCGCACTTCATCCTGCCGGGCGGGCCCGGCGAGACCACCGACACGGTCGAGGAGACGCTGGACGGCTGCGAGGCGCTCGAGGGCGCCGTCCTCTTCTTCTTCTGTGGAATGCGGATCTACCCGCGCACGGCGCTCTGGGAGCTGGCGGTGGCCGAGGGTCGGATCCGGCCCGAGACCCCGCTGCTCGCGCCCGTCTACTGGGATCCGCCCGGGCTGCCGATCCCGGCGCTGCGCGAGGCGGTGGCGCGGCGCGCGGCCGGGCGTCGGAGCTGGCGGACGGGCGCGGGCGCGGACGAGGAGGCGCTGGTCTCGCGGCTGCACGCGCGCGGGCGGAGCGGCCCGCTCTGGGAGCTGCTCGCATGAAGCTCCCGGGGTTCGTCACCCGCAGTCACGTGGCCGCGGCCGTCGCGGTCCTCGCCGCCGCGGTCCTGCTCGCCCTGGGGACGTCGCTCTGGCCCTGGCCGCTCCTCGGATGGCTCGTGCTCGTCACCGCCGTCGCGCCGTACTTCCCGCGGTGGGGGTTCTTCCTGCCGGTGGCGACGCACGGGCCGCGGGAGCGCGGACAGGTGGCGCTCACCTTCGACGACGGGCCGGACCCGCGGACGCTCCAGAGCCTCCTCGCGCTCCTCGAGGCGGAGGGCGCGAAGGCGGCGTTCTTCGTCGTCGGCCGCCGCGCCGCCGCGTTTCCGGATGGCATCCGCCGGATCGTGGCCGCCGGGCACGAGGTCGGGAACCACTCGGACACGCACGACGTGTTCCTCGCGCTGCGGTCCTCGGCGCGGATCCGCGCCGAGATCGAGGGCTGCCAGCGCGCGGTCGAGGCGGCCGCCGGCGTCCGGCCGCTCGCCTACCGGCCGCCGGTGGGGATCACGAGCCCGCCGCTCCGGGGCGTGCTCGCGGGCCTCGGCCTGCGGTGCGTCGCATGGAGCTGCCGCGGCCTCGACTTCGGGAACCTGCGCTGGACGGGCCTCGCGCGCCGGGTCCTGCGCCGCGTCCGCGGCGGCGACGTCGTCCTCCTGCACGACGCGCTCCCCGCCGCGGTCCCGGTCGAGGGCTGGCTCGCCGAGATCCGCGAGATCCTCGCCGGCCTGCGGGCGAAGGGGCTCCGGCCCGTGGCGCTGTCGGAGGTGCTGGGGGGGATGGTGATGGTGGACCCCGCTCGCCCTGAGCTTGTCGAAGGGCGAGGGGGAATGCAGCGTGATCGCTCGTGCTTCGACAGGCTCAGCACGAGCGGGGGAGTGGAACCCGAACGATCGCCGCCCGCGCCCTCCACCCTCGCCCGCCTCTCCCATCCGCTCCTCTTCCTCTTTACCCTCGCCTATCCCGCCCTCGTCGCGACCAGCCTCGCCTTCCTCGGCGCCCGCGCCGCTGCGCTGCTCCTGCTCTGCGTGCACCTGCTCCTGCGGCTCCCCACGCTCCGCCGCGACCTGCGGCGGGCCCGGGGGCTCGTGGCCCTGGGCGCCACCGTGGCCGCGCTGCTCGCGCTCGGCGTCATCCTCGACGACCCGCGCTTCCTCCTCGCCTACCCCTCGCTGGTCAGCGCCGCGCTGCTCGTCCAGTTCGCGTGGTCGCTCCGCGGCGTCCCGGTCGCCGAGCGGTTCGCGCGGCTCGAGCTCCGGCCCGGCGAGGAGCTGCCGCCGGAGGGCGCCCGGTACTGTCGCCGCGTGACCCAGATCTGGTGCGTCTTCTTCGCCCTGAACGGCGGGATCGCCACCGCGCTCGCCGTTCTCGCGCCCCGCGCGACCTGGGCGATCTACACGGGCGGTGTGTCGTACGCCCTCGTCGGCCTCCTCTTCGCCGCCGAGTACGTCGTCCGCAGGGCGCGCTTCGGCCGGTTCGGGGCGGGCATCTTCGATCGCGCGCTGGCGCGGCTCTTCTCGCGCGCGGAGGAAACACCGTGACCACGCTCGCCCTCCACCGGCCCGAGGAGCTCGTCGCCGTGGGCGCCGGGGCCCCCCGCACCGCGGCGGACCTCGATGCCGACGCCCGGCGGATCGCCGCCGCGCTCGCCGGCCTCGCGCCCGGCGAGGTGGTCGTCGTGTGCGGGGATCCGTACCTCTACGCCGCCGCGCTCCACGGCGCCTGGGCGGCAGGGCACGGCGTGCTCCTCCCGCCCAACGTGCAGCCGCAGACCATCCAGGAGGTGATGGCCGATCCGGCCGCTCGCGCGCTGCTCCACGATCGCGACGGCGCGCCCGGCGGCATGGACGTCCGCGCGCTGCTCCGCGCACCCGCCCCCGCCGGCGCGCTCGCGCTCCCCCCGCCCGAGGAGCTCCGGATCACCTTCATGACGTCCGGGAGCACCGGCGCGCACCAGCGCTGGCCGAAGGACGCGCGCCAGCTCCTCGCCGAGACCGACCAGTGCGTGGACCTCTTCCCCATGCGCCCGGGGCAGCGCGTGCTCTCCACCGTCCCACCCCAGCACCGTTACGGCATGCAGTACGGCGTGCTCCTCGCGCTCCGGGCGAGGGCCGCGCTGGTGCGGGCCGAGGCGCTGCACGCCGAGGCGGTCGCGGGGGAGCTGGCGCGGCACGGGGGATCGTGGCTCGTGAGCGTGCCCGCGCACCTCACCGCGCTCGCCGCGCACGACCGCGCGCCGCCGGGGATGAACGTCTTCTCCGCGGGCGCCCCGCTGCCGGCCCGGACCGCCGGCGCGCTCCGCGACCGGTTCGGCTGGAGGATCCTCGAGCTCTACGGCGCGACCGAGGTCGGTGCCATCGCCTGGCGGGAGGAGAGCGACGAGTGGACGCCCTTCCCCGGCGCGATCGTCACCGCCGACGCCGAGGGCGGCCTCGAGGTGGACGTCCCGTGGCTCGACGCCGGCGGCCCGCGGCCGTTCCCGGTGCCCGATCGGATCGAGCTGCGCCCGGGCGGCAGGTTCCTCCTGCTCGGCCGGCGCGACGGCGTCGTGAAGGTGGCCGGGAAGCGGGTGGCGCTGCGCGAGGTCGAGGAGCGGCTCCTGGCGGTGCCCGGGGTGCGCGACGCCGCGGCGCTGGCCCAGCCGTCGAGCGGCCTTCGGGGCGAGGAGATCTGGGTCGCGGTGGCCGCGGACGGGCTCGCGCCGGAGCGCGTGCGCGAGGCGCTCGCCGCGTGGTTCGACCCGGTGGCGCTGCCCAGGCGGATCCGGATCGTCGACGCGCTCCCCCGCGAGGCGACCGGCAAGATCCGGCGGGAGCGGCTGGCGGCGCTGTTCGAGGGGCCGGGCCAGCCGGCGCGGCTCGAGCCCGAGGGCGAGGAGAAGCTGGCCGCGGGCTCGGGGCGGGACGGGCGCCGGCTCTCGTTCACGGTGAGCGAAGACCTGCGCTGGTTCCAGGGCCACTTCCCCGGCGACCCGGTGCTCCCCGGGGTCGCCCAGCTCGACGGCCTGGTCGCGCGGCAGGTGGAGCGGCTCTGGCCCGACGCGGGCGCCGTTCGGGCGGTGAAGCGCCTCAAGTTCAGCCGGGTGATCCGGCCCGGCGACCGGATCGCGCTCGAGCTGACGCGCGACGAG
>JAEZXM010000398.1 GCA_023419875.1 Pseudomonadota bacterium
CCGTGACGCTGCTCACCCATATCCTGGGCGAGGTGCTCCAGGAGTCGGCCTTCATGTTCGCCGAGCCGGTCGAGGAGCCGGGGACCTGGGACGGCCCGGTGCTCACCGCCCGGATCGCCTTCGAGGCGACTCGCGGCGGGACGCTCCGGCTCGTCACCACGCCGGCCGCCTCCGCCGAGATCGCCGCCAACATGCTGGGCATCGATCCCGGCGCGGAGGCCGAGGAGAACGGCCGGGCCGCGCTGGCGGAGCTGCTGAACATGCTCGGCGGCGCGTTCGTGACGAGGTACTTCGGGGCCGCCGTGCCGAGCCAGCTCGGGCTCCCGTCGACCGAGCTCTGGCAGGGTTCGCCCCCCGCGGGCTCCCGCACGTGCGCGGTCGCCGTCCGGCTGGAGAGCGGCGCGCCGGTGGTGATGGAGCTGGATCTGGAGGAGGCCCGCTAGCGCCGTTCGTCCCGGGCCGCCCCCTCCGCGGCCCGTACGATCTCCTCGGCGATCCGGTCGACCGGCAGCACCTTCTCCACCGCGCCGAGATCGATCGCCGCCTTCGGCATCCCGAACACGACACAGCTCGCCTCGTCCTGGGCCAGGGTGCGCGCGCCGGCCTCCCGCATTGCGAGCAGGCCCATGGCGCCGTCGGTCCCCATGCCGGTGAGGAGCACGCCCACCGCGTTCCGCCCCGCGGCCTCGGCGACGGAGCGGAACATCACGTCGACCGAGGGCCGGTGACGGTTCACGCGCGGGCCCTCCTTGACCTCGACGACGTACCGGGCCCCGGAGCGGCGGAGCAGGAGGTGCTTGTTGCCGGGGGCGACGAGCGCCACGCCCGGCACCACCGATTCACCGCCCTGCGCCTCGCGCGCGTCGATCTTCGTCACGCCCTTGAGCCGCGCGGCGAAGAATCTCGTGAACAGCTCGGGCATGTGCTGGGTGATGACGAGCCCCGGCGCGTCGGGCGGCAAGGCGCGGATGATCCGCTCCACCGCCACGGTGCCGCCGGTGGAGGCCCCGAGGGCCACCACCTGGTGCGTGGTCCGGGCGAGCGGGCGGATCGGCTCGGGCGGCGCGCCGGGCGCAGGCGGCGGAAGGCGGAACCGGGCGCCGGCCACCTCCTTCACCTTCTGGAGGAGCTCGGCCGTCATGTCGCCGACGGAGTAGGCCACCCCGGGCTTGCACATCACCTCGCAGGCGCCGGCGGAGAGGGCCTCGAGGGCCAGCGCCCCGCCCGCCGGCGTCAGCGACGAGACCACGATGACGGGCGTCGGCCGATACCGCATGATCTTGTGCAGGAAGGTGATGCCGTCCATCCGCGGCATCTCCAGGTCGAGCGTGATGACGTCCGGCTCCTTCTCGAGGATCAGGTCCCGGGCGACGTACGGGTCGGGGGCGGTACCGACGACCTCGATCGCCGGATCCTGGGCCAGCTCCTGGTGGAAGACGTTCCGGACGACGGCCGAGTCGTCCACCACGAGCACCCGGATCCTCCGGGCGCGTCTCTGCACTCCGGCTCTGGGGTCTCTCGCCACGGCGGGTCGCTTCGGTCGTCCGCGGTGGCGGCTACTCCGTGCCGCCGCCGGGCGCCGGGGCGCCGGCGCGGGAGACCTCGCGCGCCTCGTCGTTCGAGAGGATGCGCGCGATGTCGAGGAGGAAGACGATCCGCTTGTCGTGCTTGCCGATGCCGAGGATGAAGTCGTCGTCGAGGGAGGCGTGGCCGAGCGAGGGCGTGGGCTCGATGTGGTCGGCGTCGATGGTGAGCACCTCCAGCACCTGGTCGACGAGGAGGCCCATGGTCAGCGTCCGGCCCTCGACCTGGCACTGGACGACGATGATCACCGTCTGCTCGGTGGTCTCGCAGCGCTCCATCCCGAACTTGAGGCGGAGGTCGACGACCGGGATGACCTTGCCGCGCAGGTTGATCACGCCGCGGATGAACTCGCGGGTGCGCGGGACGCGCGTGATCTCGAGCAGGCCGATGATTTCCCGGACCGTCAGGATCTCGAGCCCGTACTCCTCGCGCGCGAGCTGGAACGTCATGTACTTGCCGGCGAGCTTTCGGCCCAGCTCCGCCGAGCTCCCGTTCCGAGCCGCCTGGTCGATGCTCGTGTCCGCCACGATGTCCTCCGATGTGCGACGCCCGCACGCGGGCGCTGCCCGCGCCCTGGCAGTGAGAGCAGCGAATGTGCCACCCGTCCGGTCCGGGGTGGCGGCTGCACACGGCGCGGATGAGGATCTCAACCAACCGTGACTGCTCGGGATAAACGCCCGCGTTCGCTCGCGCCCGGCCGGCTTTCGAGGGCCATTCTCTCATCCAGGGTCACGCGGGCGCCAGTCTGCCGAGGTCCGGTCCGACCCGGGTATCTCGGCGACCCCGGTTGGTCGGGGCGACGATGCCCACGGCCCCGGCCCGGAACCGCAGGGCAGCCGGCGCGTTGACAGCGGAGATCTCGCGCCACTACGCTCCGCCCCTCCGATGGCACCGGACGGCGACGGGACGGCGGCGAAGCACGTGGGGGCGGGGGGTGAGGTGCCGGATCTCCCGCCCGGCTCGCCGCGCGCCGCGTTCGTCTCCCCCGACACGAAGACCTTCGTCCACCCCGGTCCGTTCGCGCTGGAGCAGGGCGGCGAGCTGGAGCAGCTCCGGATCGCCTACCGCACCTGGGGCGCGCTGGCGCCCGACGGCGGCAACGCGGTGGTGGTCTGCCACGCACTCACCGGCTCGGCCGACGCCGACCGCTGGTGGACGCGCATGTTCGGCCCGGGTCGGGCGCTCGATCCCGAGCGCGATCTCGTCGTCTGCGCGAACCTGCTCGGGAGCTGCTACGGCACGACCGGTCCGGCGTCGATCGACCCGGCGACGGGCGCACCGTGGCGCGGTCGGTTCCCGGCGATCACCATCCGTGACATGGTGGCCGCCCAGCGGGCGCTGGTGCGGGCGCTGGGCATCCGGCGCGTGCGGATGGTCATCGGCGGCTCGCTCGGCGGGATGCTGGCGCTGGAGTGGGCGCTCATGTACCCCGAGCTCGTGGAGTCGGTGGCCTTCATCGCATCCACCGCGCGCCACTCCGCCTGGGCGATCGGCCTCTCGGAGGCCCAGCGCCAGACCATCTTCGCCGACCCGCGCTGGCGCGACGGCGCGTACGATCCCGCGGATCCGCCGGACGCCGGCCTCGCCGCGGCGCGCATGCAAGCGATGCTCAGCTACCGGAGCGCGCCCTCTTTCGAGGAGCGGTTCGGGCGCCGACCTCAGGCGGAGGATCTGTTCGCGGTCGAGAGCTACCTGCGCTACCAGGGCAGGCAGCTGGTGGACCGCTTCGACGCCGCGACCTACGTGACGCTGACCCGCGCGATGGACACCCACGACGTCGCCCGCGGGCGGGGCGATCTGGACGAGGTGCTGCGCGGCGTGAAGCAGCCGATGCTGGTGGTCTCGATCGACTCCGACGTCCTCTACTGGCCTTCCGAGCAGCGCGAGGTGGCGAGGCTCGTGCCCGACGCGCGCTTCGCGGTCCTCGACTCGCCCCAGGGCCACGACGCCTTCCTCATCGACGTCGATCGGCTCTCGGAAGTGGTGGCGGAGTTCCGCGGCTCCCCAGGCGGCGCGCCGGCCCGGCGGGCGGCGGGGGAGCCGCTCGCGCGCGGCTACCGCGAGCGCGGCGTGTCGCTGCTCGTGGCGGGCAAGGGGAAGGTCGGGTCCGAGCTGCTCGCGCAGATCCGGTCCCAGCGGCTCGAGCTGGAGCAGGACTACGACGTGGTCCTGCGGGTGAACGGGCTCGCCGACACGCGCGGGGCAACGTTCGCGGAGGAGGGGCTCGACCTCGAGGGCTGGCGCGAGGCGCTCGCCGCCGCGGCCGCCAGCGGCCCCCTCGACGCCCGCAGCGCCCCCGCGCTCCTCGACCGGCTCGCCCGCCTCCCGCGCCCGGTGCTCGTGGACGTCACCGCCGACGAGGGAATGGCCGAGGTCTACGAGCAGGCCTTCCGCCGCGGCATCGACGTGGTGAGCTCCAACAAGCGGCCGCTCGCGGCGCCGCCCCGCCGCTTCGAGGCCATCCGCGAGGCGCGCCGCCAGCGCGGCCGCCACTGGCACTACGACGCGTCGGTGGGAGCGAGCCTGCCCGTGCTCGCCACCCTGCGCCGGCTGGTCCGGGGAGGGGACCGGATCGTCCGGGTCGAAGGCTCGCTCTCGGGCACGCTCGGCTTCCTCGCCGGCGAGCTCCAGCGAGGGACCACCCTGTCGCTGGCGCTCCGGTGGGCGATGGGCCAGGGCCATACCGAGGCGGACCCCCGAGACGACCTCACCGGCCTGGACTCGGCGCGGAAGGCGCTCGTGCTCGCTCGCGAGATGGGCGCCCACGCGTCGCTCGAGGACGTCCAGATGGAGCCGTTCCTGCCCCCGGAGCTGCTCGCGCCCGGGAGCCCGGACGCGCTCCTCCACGCCGTGCGGCGGCACGACGAGGCGACGGCCGCCCGGTTCGGCACCCTGCGCCGCCGCGGGAAGGTGCTCCGCTACCTGGCCCGCATCGCCGCCGGCCCGGAGCGCGCGCTCTCGATCCGGGTGGGGCCCGAGGAGGTCGATCCCGACCACCCCGCCGCAAGGCTCGTAGGGGTCGAGGCGTACGTCGCCTTCACCACCGTCCGCCACCCGGATCGACCGTTGATCGTCCAGGGCTCCGGCGTGGGCGGCGCCGCCACCGCGGGCGCGCTGCTCGCGGAGATCTTCCGGATCCCGGTGGGCGGGAGCGCCGCCTAGCGCCGGCCTGACCTCGATCGGCCGCGCGGCCTTCCGCGCGCGGTTCCGCCGAGCGGGTAGGGGCTCTCCTCCGTGCCCCGGCCGCCTCCTCGCACCGTGCGTAGTCTCACGGTGGTGAGGAGGAGAAGCCCATGAACGCCATCGACCTTCTGAAGCAGCAGCATCGCGAGGTGGAGGAGCTGTTCGAGGAGTTCGAGAACGCGAGCGAGGGGGCGCGGAAGACGAAGGAGCGGCTCTGCCAGGAGATCGGCGACGCGCTCGCGGTCCACGCCACCATCGAGGAGAAGATCTTCTACCCGGAGTCGAAGCAGGAGAACACGGAGGAGCTCCTCCGGGAGTCGGTGGAGGAGCACCTCGCCGTCAAGAAGCTCCTCGTCGACATCATGAAGTCGGACCTCGACGATCCGCAGTTCGAGGCCAAGATGACGGTGCTGAAGGAGCAGGTGGAGCACCACGTCGAAGAGGAGGAGAAGGAGCTCTTCCCGCTCATCTCCAAGTCGTGCTCCGAGGAGGAGCTCGAGGACATGGGCAGGCGCATGGAGGAGATGACCGAGGAGCTGGAGGGAGAGGGCCAGCCTCGCGCCTCCATCCCGGGCGAGGCGGACAAGCCGGCGCCCATTTGATGTACCTCCGCTCCGGCGGCAGGAGCGCCGCGCGGCTGCGAGGTTGCTCGCATCGGCCGTTGGCCTTACAACGTCCGGATGGGCGGGCGCGGACGCGATCGGCGGGGGGGCGGGCGGTGACGGGACCGGCGACGGCCCCGCGCGTGCGGCCGGGGCGGAACGACCCCTGCTGGTGTGGCAGCGGGCAGAAGTACAAGAAGTGTCATCTCGACGCCGACGGGCCCGTCGCCGGGCAGCCCAGGGGCCGTGCGTCCCGGAAGCCTCTCCGGCCGGGGATGATCTCGCCGCGGCGGACCGTTCCGGCGCACATCGCGCGGCCCGACTACGCCAGCACCGGCCGGCCGCGAGGCGTCGGGGCCGAGGTGCGCACCGCGGAGGAGCTGGTGCGGATGCGGCGCGCCTGCGCCGCCGCCGCGCGCGTGCTCCGGCTCGCCGGCGAGGCGGTCCGGCCGGGCATCGCGACCGACGCCATCGACGAGCTCGCGCACGCGGAGATCGTCCGGCTCGGTGGGTACCCGAGCCCGCTCAACTACCGCGGCTTCCCCAAGTCCATCTGCACCTCGGTGAACGAGGTCATCTGCCACGGCATCCCGGACAGCCGCCCGCTCGAGTCCGGGGACATCGTGAACCTCGACGTCACGGTCTACCTCGAGGGCATGCACGGCGACTGCTCGGCCACGTTCCTCGTGGGCGAGGTCGACGCCGAGGGCCGGCGCCTGGTCCAGGTCGCGCGCGAGTGCCTGCACCAGGGCGTCGCCGCGATCCGGCCGGGCCGGCCCATCTCCGACATCGGCCGGGCGATCGAGGCGTTTGCCTCGCAGCACGGCTACGGCGTGGTCCGCTCGTACTGCGGACACGGCATCGGCGACACGTTCCACACCTCGCTCCAGATCCCGCACCACTACGACCCCAGGGCCCGCACCGTCATGGCGCCGGGGATGACCTTCACCGTCGAGCCGATGATCACCGAGGGGACCTGGGAGGACCGGCTCTGGGACGACGGCTGGACCGCGGTCACCGACGACGGGAAGCGCTCCGCCCAGTTCGAGCACACCATGCTCGTCACCGAGGACGGGGCGGAGATCCTGACCGTCGAGCGTTAGGCGCCGACCCGCTCCCCCAGGAACGCGACGGCCCGCTGCTCCGACCAGCAGCCGGGCAGGAGCGGGCCGCCGGAGACGAAGCCGACGTGGCCGCCCACGGGCGTGGTGACGAGCGTGACGCAGGGGTTCGCGCGCGCCGCCTCGAGCGGGAGCGCGTCCGCGGGCACGATCGGATCGTCGAGCGCGGAGAGGGCGAGGATCGGTCGCCGCGCGCCGGCGAGGAAGCGGCCCGAGGAGCAGCGCTCCCAGTACTCCTCCGCGGAGGCGAAGCCGTGCAGCGGGGCGGTGACGGCGGCGTCGAACGCGGCGAACGTCCGCGCGCCGCGGACGGCCCGGACGTCGAGGATCCCGGGGAAGCGGCGGGCCTTCTCGAGCGCCTTCGCCCGGAGCCCCGCGAGGAAGCGCTCGCGGTAGACCCAGTTCCAGAACCCCGGACCGTCCAGGGCGCGGGCGCAGCGCGCCAGGTCGAACGGCACCGAGATCACCGCCGCGCCGGCGACCTCGGCCGGCAGGTCCTCGCCGCGCTCTCCCAGGTACTTCGCGACGACGTTTCCTCCCAGCGAGAACCCGCAGAGCGCGATCGGCCGCCCCGGCCGCTCGGCCGCGAGCCGTTCGACGACGAGCGCGAGATCGCCGGTCTCGCCCGAGTGGTAGGAGCGCGGGAGCCGGTTGGGCGTGCCCGAGCAGCTCCGGAAGTTCATCGCCAGGGCCGCGAAGCCTCGCGTCCGCGCGAGCTGCACGAGGCCCCGGACGTACGCGGCGCGCGAGGAGGCCTCGAGCCCGTGGCAGACGACGAGGAGGGGGGCGTCCGGCGCCGGCGCGGCGGCGCGGTCCACGTCGAGGAAGTCGCCGTCGGGGAGCTCCCATCGCTCACGGACGGTGCGCGGCCACGCGAACGGCCGGTGCAGCGCGCCCACGATGGTCATGGCGTGGGCGCCGGGGAGCCAGCGCGCGGGGAGGTACTCCAAGTCTCTCAGCTCCACGCGATCTCGACCTCGAGCATCCGGTTCTGCTCGGAGAGCGGCGCGGTGATGCGCGCCATCACGTCCTTCGCCCCCGAGAGCTGGAGCGCCTTCCGGTAGAAGCCGACGATGGCGGGCTCCATGATCCGGTGCTGCGGTCCGAACCCGGTGTACCGGATGCGCGCCCGGCGTTCCTCGGTGAAGCTCGGCTCGACCTGCACGTGCTCGAAGTACGTCTGGTGGATCGCGCCGAGTCTCCGGATGATGTGCTCCGGGGAGCCGAGCCGGATGAAGATTCGGTAGATGCCGCCGAGCTGCCGCTCGACCACGCGCTCCGCGCGGTCGATGACCACGGTCTCGTCACCGCCGCTGTGGATCCGGATCCCGGCGGCCATGAACGAGGTCATCACGTCGAGCGGGTACCAGTCGTTGGCGAGGAGCTTGCCCCGCAGGAGCTCCTGGGCCTCGCCCTCGAGCGTGGCGAGGACCGCCTGAACCCCGGGCTCCCCGTAGCGGCGCCGGACGACCGCGATCGCGTCGATGAGCGCGCTGCCCTTGACGAGCGGTCTCTGCATTCCTTCGCCTCCCGCTCCCCGAACCGGCTCGCATCTTGCCCCACGCGGGCGAGGGTGACGAGCGGCACCTCGCAAACCACTGGGGGTGCTCGTCCACGGCCTGGAGCTCACACCCGCAACCCGACGGCGCGCATCAGGGCGAGCGCGTTCGAGTGCGAGACGATCCCGGGCCGAAGGCGGTAGTCGAAGTCGATGCGGCCGTCCTTCACCTGGTCCTCGAAGTGGGCGTTGGCCAGCCGCCCCCCGGCGAGCTCGGTCAGGGCGAGGTCGTGGGTGGTCACGAGGCCGATCGCGCCGGCGGAGACCAGGGTCTCGAGCAGCGCCGCGGCGCCGATGCGGCGGTCGTGGCTGTTGGTGCCGTGCAGGATCTCGTCGAGCAGGAAGAGCAGCGGGACGGGGCCGCGGGCGAGGTCCTGCAGCAGGCGCAGCCGGGTGATCTCGGCGTAGAACCGCGAGCGGCCCGCCTGGAGCGAGTCCTGGATCCGGAGCGTGGCGCCGGGCGTCAGGGGCGAGAGGCGGCAGCGCGCGGCGGGCACGGGGGCCCCGGCCTGCGCCAGGACCGCAGCGACGCCGACCGTCCGGAGGTAGGTGCTCTTGCCCGACATGTTGGAGCCGGAGACGAGGAGGGCGGCAGGACCCGCGCCGCCCAGCCTCACGTCGTTCGGGACGGCTCCGGCGAGCAGCGGGTGCCGGAGCGCGTCGGCCTCGAGCAAGGGTCCGGAGTCGGGCGCGCGCTCGAGGAGCTCGGGGAACACGTGATCCGGCCGGGCGTGGGCCCAGCCGGCCAGGGCCGAGAGCGCCTCGAGCTCCGCCACCGCGTCGAGCCAGGCGCCCACGGAGGCGCCCGACGCCGCACGCCACCGCTCGACCGCCACGGCGTGGAGCGGCGTCCACTGGAGGAGGAACGCGACGGGGGCGAAGAACTGGTTCTTCGCCCACTCGACCCGGGCGGCGATGCGCGTCAGGCGCGCGATCCGCGCGGAGGCCGGGGCCGGGCCGTTCCGCAGGCGGTCCTGCTGCGCGGCGAGGTGCCGGTCCTCGAACGGCTCGCGTTCCAGGCGCTCGAGGAGCAGCGACACGAGGGTCAGCTCGGCCGATGGCCGATCGAGCGAGCCCAGCACGCGCGCGATCCGACCCTGGAGCGCCCGGCGGACCACGGCGGCGGCGGCGAGCGCGGCCAGAAAGCCCCAGGGGCCGAACCCGGCGATCCACGCCGCCGCCCCGGCCACGGACGCTGCGGCGGAGGCGGCCGCCACCGCGGCCGCGCGGGCTCCGAGATCCCTCGGCGCGCGCCCCCAGGCGTCGAGTGCGTCCGGATCGACCCCGGCGCGGACCTCCTCGCCGAGGACGGCCAGGTCCTCGCGGAGATCGAGCCGCGGAGCGAGATCGGCGACCGCGCGCTGCCGGGCGCGGGCGTCCTGCGGTGGGGCAGGGGAGAGCAGCCAGGCGGCGAGCCGCTCCTCGCCGGGCCGCGTCCGGGCGGTGCACAGAAGGTGGAAGAGCGATCGCTCGCCGAAGAGGTCGAGGTCGGCGGCGTAGGGGTGGTCCTCCCGTGCGAAGAGGGCACCGGTCGGCCCGGCCGCGGGCGGCGTCCCCTCGAGGCGCTGCAACGCCTCCTCGTGGAAGGCCACCGCGCGCCGGGCGCGCGCCAGCGCGCGCAGCGCGCGGTCGTGGGCGATCACGAGCGCGAGGAAGACCGCGGCGGGGACCAGCGCCCACCAGGGCGAGAGGACGCGGCCCCACCAGGCCCACCCGGCCCCCGCGAGCGCGGCGGCGAACGCCGCGAGGCGCGCACCGGCGAAGCGCGCGTCGATCCGCTCGAGGCGGGCGACGCCGTGCCGGCGCTGGGCGAGGCGGTGCTGGAGCGCTTCGCGCGGATCGTGCATGGCGCCGGAAGCTACCGCGACTCCGCCCGGCGCGCGACGCCAAGAAACGTGTGCTGACCCCCGCATCGGAACGGAAAGCCGCCGCGCCCCGGATGGCGTTTGCCCGACGCGCCCCAGGTGGCGACGTTTCCCGGGATGCCCCCTCAGGCCCGCGGGAGCCCGCCCGCATCGAGACGCGACGAGGGCCGCGCGGCCGCGCTCCGGGAGGTCCTGGCCGTCGTCCGGGCCCGGACCCGCACGCTTGCGGCGCCGCTCACCGCGGAGGACGCGCAGGTCCAGTCCATGCCGGACGCGAGTCCGGCCAAGTGGCACCTCGCGCACACGACCTGGTTCTTCGAGACGTTCGTCCTCGCGCGGGCGCGTCCCGCGCGGAGGCTGTTTCACCCGGCGTTCGGATACCTCTTCAACTCGTACTACGAGGCCGCGGGCGAGCGTCACCCTCGGCCGGAGCGCGGCCTGCTCACGCGACCGCGCCTGGAGGAGGTCGAGCGGTATCGAGCGGCGGTGGAGGAGGAGCTCGCGGCGGAGCTCGCAACCCTCCCGCCGGAGCTCCTCGACGTGGTGGAGCTCGGGATCAACCACGAGGAGCAGCACCAGGAGCTCCTCCTCACCGACGTGAAGCACGCCTTCTCGTGCAACCCGCTCCGTCCCGCGTACGCCGCCGCGCCCGCTCCCGCCGGGCGGCCCGCGGCACCGCTCGGCTGGACCATGCGGGACGCGCAGCGCGCCGAGATCGGGACGCCGGAGGGCGGGTTCGCCTTCGACAACGAGCGGCCGCGCCATCCGCAGATCGTCCCCGCGCACGCGCTCGCCGATCGCCCGGTGAGCTGCGGCGAGTGGCTCGACTTCATGGCCGACGGAGGCTACTCCCGCCCCACGCTCTGGATGGCCGACGGCTGGGCGGCGGCCCGCCGCCACGGCTGGACCGCACCGCTCTACTGGGAGCGCGCCGGCGCTGGCTGGGCGCTCTTCACCCTCGGTGGCATGCGGCCCGTCGATCCGGCGGAGCCGGTCGCGCACGTCTCCTGGTACGAGGCGGACGCCTACGCGCGGTGGGCGGGCGCGCGGCTGCCGACCGAGGTGGAATGGGAGGCCGCCGCCGCCGCGGCTCCGCAGGACGGGCCGTTCCTCGACCACGGCCGGTTCCACCCGGCGGCGGGTGCGCCGGGCGAGCGGCAGCTCCTGGGCGGCGTGTGGGAGTGGACGGGGAGCGCGTACTCCCCGTACCCGGGGTTCCGGCCCGCGGCGGGTGCGCTCGGCGAGTACAACGGCAAGTTCATGGTGAACCAGCTCGTGCTCCGCGGCGGGTCGTGCGCCACGCCGCGCCGGCACATCCGCCCGGGCTACCGCAACTTCTTCTACCCGGACGCCCGCTGGCAGTTCAGCGGGCTCCGGCTGGCGAGGGACTCGTGATCGAACATGCCGAGGCGGATGGCCTGTCGCCGGCTGCGGACGGGAGTTTCCTGGAGGAGGCGCTCTCGGGGCTGACGCAGCCGCGCAAGACGCTCTCGCCCAAGTGGCTCTACGACGCGCGCGGCTCGGCGCTCTACGAGCTCATCTGCGACCTGCCCGAGTACTATCCCTTCCGCACGGAGCTCCGGATCCTGGAGCGGAACGCGGATCCCATCGCCGAGGCGGTCGGACCCGGCGCGCTGGTGTTCGAGTTCGGCGCCGGCAGCGGCCGCAAGACGCAACGGCTCCTCGCCTCCCTCGCCGCCCCCGTCGCGTACCTCCCCGTGGACATCTCCCGCGAGGCGTTGCTCCGCTCCGCCGCGGGGATCGCGGCACGCTTCCCGGGGCTCGAGGTCCGGCCGGTGGTGGGCGACTTCACGAACGGCGTGATCCTGCCGGACGCGGGCCTCGAGCCGGCGCGGCGCCTTGCCTTCTTCCCCGGATCCACCATCGGGAACTTCGACCCGCCCGACGCGATCGCGCTGCTCCGGCGCATGGGCCGGGAGGCCGGGCCGGGCGGCGCGCTGCTCATCGGCGTCGACGCGCCCAAGGACCGGAGCACGCTCGAGCGCGCCTACGACGACGCCGAGGGGGTGACGGCCGCCTTCGACCTGAACGTGCTCGCCCGGATGAACCGGGAGCTGGGGGCCGACTTCCACCTCGGCTCGTTCCGCCACCGGGCGATCTGGAACGAGCGGCTCTCGCGGGTGGAGATGCACCTCGTCAGCCTCCGGAACCAGGTCGCGCACGTCGCCGGGAACACCATCCCCTTCCGCCCAGGCGAGTCGATCCACACGGAGAGCGCGTACAAGTGGGAGCCGCGGGCGTTCGACGCCCTGGCAGCCATCGCCGGCTGGCGCCACGTGCGGAGCTGGAGCGACGAGCGCGCCTGGTTCTCGCTGCGCCTCTACTCCTGGACTGCGGAGGCCTGAGGCTAGGCAGCGCCGGCGGGCTCGACCGTGCGAGGCCGCTGCGGCGGTGGCAGGGCGGGGCCGGAGCGCGGGGGCCGCAGGTCCTCGACGGTCAACCCCAGGCCGAGGCCGCCCTCCTCGAGCCAGTCATGCTGCCCGGCCAGCACCTCGCGGCCGACGGCGTACGCCTGCGCGTCGTCGTTGTGCCAGAGGGCGTGGAAGAGCCCGTCCACCGTGCGGCGGGCGGTCCGGCAGAAGTGATCGGCGAGGCGGGCCGCCGGGGTCGCCTCCGGCAGGCCGGCGCGCCGGAGCGCGTCGGCCCGGACCACCGCGGCGGACATGGCGAAGAGCAGGTTCGCTACGTCCACGAGCCGGAAGAGGAAGCCCTGCCGACGCTCCAGCTTGGGGCCGAAGCGGACCATGCCGTGGAAGACCTGGCGCGCGAGCTTGCGCGACGAGCGATCCACGAACCGCAGATGCCGCGCGAGGCGGCCATACGACGAGTAGCGCGGCGCCACCAGCCCGCGCAGCCAGAGGCCCAGGTACCAGCTCGCGTAGAAGGCGCCGACCTTCGGGAGCAGGGCGAGCTTCTTCCCCGCCGGAACCTTGGGGTCGATGAGCCCGCCCGCCACCTGGAGGTGCTTGTCCACCGCCTCGCGGGCCATGAAGAGGTGCATGATCTCCGAGGAGCCCTCGAAGATCGTGTTGATCCGGCAGTCGCGCATCCAGCGCTCGACGCCCACCGGCGCCTCGCCGCGCCGCTCGAGCGATCCCTCGGTCTCGTAGCCCCGGCCGCCGCGGATCTGCATCACCTCGTCGAGGAGGCGCCAGGTCTCGACCGTGTTCCACTCCTTCGCCGCCGCGGCCTCGAGGCGGATGTCGTACCCCGGCTTGTCGGCGAGCGACTGCGCGAGCTCCGAGATCGCCTCCATCGCGAACGAGGTCGCCGCCATGTCCGCGAGCTTGTGCGCGATGGCCTCGTGCTTGCCGATCTCCTGGCCCCACTG